>NZ_JBEYXZ010000009.1:0-192220 GCF_040645305.1 Streptomyces sp. NPDC046831
ATCGACCAGCCCGATCAGACCGTGCAGGGTCAGGATCAGACGGAGGGTGCGGCGGCTGACGGTGACCGCGCGCGGGTCGTTCGGGATGTACAGGCCCGCGGGGCTTTCCCGCGGGTCACCGACCCGCCCTTTCCGTGCGTCTCTCGCGGCCCGGATCAGCTCCGCCAGGGCCGAGAAGCGGCTGCCGGGCGCGCGGACGCCGTCCGGCACCGTCTGCCGCGGCACGTCGCCGTCGAGGGCGCCGGATCGGCCTGGGGCCACGGGGCCGGCTCGCGGACCGGTCACGCGGCCGGCCACACGAACAGCGGCCGCACCCGGGGCCACGGGCCCGGCGTCACCGCCGCGGCGGCTCCAGCCCCAGCACCCTGTCCTTCAGGGCCGGGAACTGCTCCCGTGTCGTGGCCGTCCGGCCCGGGTCGAAGTCCACCGTGAGGACCTGCTCCTCGTGCCCCGCCTCGGCCAGCACCTCGCCCCAGGGGTCCACCACGATCGAATGACCTGCCTGGGGAACGCCCGCATGCGTACCCGCCGTTCCGCACGCGAGTACGAACGCCTGGTTCTCCACCGCCCGCGCCTGCGCCAGCAGCGTCCAGTGCGCGCGCCGTCGTTCGGGCCAGCCGGCCGGGATCACCAGGGTCTCGGCCCCGTCGGCGACGAGTCCGCGGAAGAGCTCGGGGAAGCGCAGGTCGTAGCAGGTGGCCAGGCCGAGTGTGGTCTCGGGCAGACGCACCGTCACCTTCTCGTGCCCCGCGCCCATCAGCACGGCCTCGCCCTTGTCGAAGCCGAAGCGGTGGATCTTGCGGTAGGCGGCGGCCAGGTCACCGGACGGGGCGAAGACGAGGGAGGTGTTGTAGAGGGTGCCGTCCGTGTCGCGCTCGGGGACCGACCCGGCGTGCAGCCACACGCCCGCCTCGCTCGCCGCCTTCGCCATCACCTCGTACGTGGGCCCTTCGAGCGGCTCGGCCTCGCTGCCGAACTCCTCGAAGGCGAAGGCCCCGGTCGTCCACAGCTCCGGCAGGACGACGAGGTCGGCGCCCTCCTGCTCGCGCACCAGCGCGGCCACCCGCTGCCGCCGCGACACGACCGATTCGCCCTCGTCCACAGCGATCTGGATCAGCGAGGCGCGCACACTACCACCGTCCTGACACTAGGGCCGTCCACACGGGCCTACGATCGTCACACGAAAGCACTGCCGGGGTGCTCCACAGCAGCGTAACTTGGGGGCTCCCCCTGTTCGAGGGCAGCCGCGAGCTTGGGGGAGTTCGACGACACCCGCCGACAGCAGCCACCAGCCCACTGGCATTGCCGTGACAACCTGCCCGTGTACCGACCGCCGAGGGGTCCCGTTCCGTGAGTCTGCATCCCACCCTCCAGCCCTACGCCGACGCCTGGACTCACTCCGTCGAAGCGATATCCGAGCTGGTGCAGCCGCTCGTGGAGGGCGAGTGGAACCGGCGGACCCCGTGTCCCGGCTGGTCCGTCCGCGACGTGGTCTCCCACGTCATCGGCCTGGACTGCGAGGCGCTCGGCGACCCGCGCCCCATCCACACCCTCCCGCGCGACCTGTTCCACGTCACCAACGACCACCAGCGGTACACGGAGATGCAGGTCGACGTCCGCCGCCACCACACGGCGCCGGAGATGACGTCGGAGCTGGAGTACACGATCATCCGCCGCAACCGCCAGCTGCGGAACGAGTCCCGCGACCCCGGGACGAAGGTGCGCGGGCCGCTCGGGACGGAGCTGACCCTCGAAGAGGCCATGCGCTACCGCGCGTTCGACATCTGGGTGCACGAGCAGGACCTGCGCGCGGCCCTCGGCCGCCCCGGCAACCTCGACTCCCCGGGCGCCCACGTCGCCCGGGACTACCTGCTCGGCGAGCTGCCCCGCGTGGTCGCGGAGAGGGCGGACGCGCCGCGCAGTTCGGCGATCGTCTTCGACGTCCACGGTCCCGTGGAGTTCCTCCGCACGATCCGCGTGGACATCCAGGGGCGCGGCACCCTGGAGACCGCTCCGGCTCTCGGGCCGGCCGCCGCGCTCACCATGGACTGGGAGACCTACGTCCGCCTGGCCTGCGGCCGCGTGAGCCCGGAGGCGGTCGCGGACCGGGTGAAGACGGAGGGCGACCCGGACCTGGTGGCGGCGATCCTGCGCGACTTCACGGTGACGCAGTAACGGCACGCGGCGACCGACCGCGCTGCGGCCCCCGGCGCCCCGTGCGCCTCCCCGGCCGGCGTCCCGGCCGGGGGTAGCCCACCTCGTCGGCGAGGGGCGTCCCGTGCTCGCGGGCGGGGCGAGTGCGTAGGGCGGCCGGCCGGCGCCGGGCCGCGGCACTCCGTTGACGCAGGGGGCGGCAACCCGGCCGGCGCAGGGGCGCCCGGCCGCACGGACCCGCGCACTTCGGGCGCACCCGCGCCGTCACACCGGGACGCGCGCCGTCACACCGGGACGCGCGCCGTCACGCCGGGAGGTGCACCCTCACGCCGGGACACGCGCCGTCACACCGGGACGTGCACCGTCTCCACCCGGCTGGCCACCAGCCGCTCCTTCTCCCGCCGGGCCGCCCGCCTGCGCAGCCGCAGGATCTGGCTGACCCCGAGCGCCTGGAGCACGAACACCGCCGAGAAGGCGACCCGGTAGTCGTCCCCGGTCGCGTCCAGCAGCACCCCGATCGCCAGCAGCGTCGTCATCGAGGCGATGAAACCGCCCATGTTGGTGATGCCGGACGCCGTCCCCTGTCGCTCCGGCGGGTTCGCCGGCCGGGCGAAGTCGAAGCCGATCATCGAGGCCGGACCGCACGCCCCGAGCACCGCGCACAGCACGAGGAGCAGCCACATCGGCGCGTGCCCGGGCCACGCCAGCGTCACCGCCCACAGCAGGGCCGTCGCGGCCACCGTGCCGAGCGCCAGCGGCAGCCGTGCCGCGTGGTGCCGGGCGATGATCTGCCCGTACACGAGCCCGACGAGCATGTTCGACAGCACGACCAGCGTGAGCAGCTCCCCGGCCGTGGCCCGTGACAGCCCCTGCGCCTCGACGAGGAACGGCAGGCCCCACAGCAGCAGGAACACCATCGCCGGGAACTGCGTGGTGAAGTGCACCCACAGGCCGAGGCGGGTGCCCGGCTCCCGCCAGGAGGCGGCGATCTGCCGGCGGACGTAAGCGGCGCCCTGGTGCGGCACCGGCTCCGGTTCGAAGCCCTCGGGGTGGTCCTTGAGGAACAGGGCCAGCAGCACCAGGACGACCACGCCCGCCAGCGCGCTGCCGGCGAACGCCGCCGTCCAGCCGGCCGTGTGCAGCAGCCGGGCGAGCAGCAGCGTGGACACCAGGTTGCCCGCCATGCCGACCAGCCCGGCGAGCTGGGCGACGAGCGGCCCGCGCCGGGCGGGGAACCAGCGCGTGCCCAGCCGCAGCACGCTGATGAACGTCATCGCGTCGCCGCAGCCGAGCAGCGCGCGGGAGGCGAGCGCCGTGCCGTACGACGGCGAGAACGCGAAGCCGAGCTGCCCGACCGTGAAGAGCACGACGCCGATGCCGAGCACCTTCTTCGTGCCGAGCCGGTCGACCAGGAGGCCGACGGGTATCTGCATGCCGGCGTAGACGAGGAGCTGGAGGATCGAGAACGTGGACAGGGCGGAGGCGCCCACGTGGAAGCGGTCCGCGGCGTCGAGGCCGGCCACCCCGAGCGAGGTGCGGAAGATGACGGCGACGAAGTAGACGGCGACGCCGATGCCCCAGACGGCGACGGCCCGCCGCCCGCCCGGGGGATCCCCGGGCAGCGACACGGACGGCGAACTCATCGGACCTCACCCCGCGCCAGGTGGGAGAACCAGCCGACGTGGCGGTGGACGACGCCGACGGCCGCCTCCGCGTCGCCGGAGCGCAGCGCGTCCAGGATCTCCTCGTGCTCGGTGAGCGTCTTGGCGATCCGGTCGGGGTGGGAGTGCATGACCGCGACGCCCATGCGCAGCTGCCGGTCGCGGAGCTGGTCGTAGAGCCGGGAGAGGATCTCGTTGCCGGCGCTGCGGACGATCTCGGCGTGGAAGCAGCGGTCGGTGACGGCGGCCGCCGCGAAGTCCCCTTCGGCGGCCTGCCGCTTCTGCCGGGCGAGCAGCTCCTCCAGCCGCTCGACGAGACCGGGCGGCGCGGGGACGGCCTTGCGGGCGGCGTGCTCCTCGACCAGCAGCCGGGTCTCGACGACGTCCGCGATCTCCTGCGCGGAGACGGGCAGCACCAGGGCGCCCTTCTTCGGGTACAGCCTGATGAGCCCTTCGGCCTCCAGCCGCAGCAGGGCCTCGCGCACCGGTGTGCGGGAGACCCCGACGGCCTCGGCCAGCTCACCCTCGGTCAGGAGCGTGCCGCCCTCGTAACGGCGGTCCAGCACTCCTTGTTTGACGTGGGTGTAGACGCGGTCGGCGGCGGGTGGTTGCTTCACGGCCAGGGTCATGTCCACAGAATAGATACAATAGGTACGCATCACCGGTACGGTCCAGCATGCGGACCCGCCGAAAATCACCCGGACGATCGCGCAACCTTCGGGGCCTTTCGCCTGTCACACAACTGTGGCCCTTCTCCATGGGGACTCAACTGGGCCGCACCCTAGGGGCAGTCGACACCAATCGGGGTACCTCACTTGAAAACCGGCATCCAGGGCTTCCGTTTCCACCGCGCCGCCGCCGTCGCCTTGACCTCCGGCGCCGTGCTCGCCACCGGAGCCCTCACCGCGGCGCCCGCCCAGGCCGTCAGCACGCCCTCGATCGTTGCCAAGGGCGGCTACGTCATGAACGACGTGAGCGGGACGTCGCTGTACATGAAGGGCGCCGACACCAGGCGCTCCACCGGCTCCACGACGAAGATCATGACCGCGAAGGTCGTGCTCTCACAGCCGAACCTGAACCTCGACGCCAAGGTCACCATCCAGAAGGCGTACAGCGACTACGTCGTCCGCAACAACGCCTCCCAGGCCCACCTCATCGTCGGCGACAAGGTCACGGTCCGTCAGCTGCTGTACGGGCTGATGCTGCCGTCCGGCTGCGACGCCGCCTACGCCCTGGCCGACAAGTTCGGCTCGGGTACGACGCGGGACGCGCGTGTGAAGTCGTTCATCGGCAAGATGAACACCGCCGCCCGCAACCTCGGCCTGCAGAACACCCACTTCGACTCGTTCGACGGCATCGGCCAGGGCTCCAACTACTCGACGCCGCGCGACCTGACGAAGATCGCCAGCAGCGCGATGAAGAGCGCCAACTTCCGCGCGATCGTGAAGACGAAGTCGTACACGGCCAGGACGGTCACCAAGACGGGCAGCACCCGCACGATGGCTCCCTGGACGAACACGAACACGCTGCTGAGCAGCTACAGCGGCGCCACCGGCGTGAAGACCGGCTCCGGCCCGGAGGCCGGGTACTGCCTCGTCTTCGCCGCCACCCGCAACGGCAGGACGGTCATCGGCACGATCCTCGCCTCCTCCTCGGCCTCGCAGCGCTCCTCGGACGCGACGAAGCTGCTGAACTACGGTTTCGCCAAGCTGGGCTGACGCTCGCTCACCCGCTCCCGGACGGGCCCGCCGCACCCGCGGCGGGCCCGTTCGCGCAGGCCGGCACCCTCGCCCGCTGCCGGCGGCCGGGGCTATCGCCGCAGCGGCCTGGGCACGACGGTGATGCTGCGGGCCGGGGAGTGTCCGATCGTCCGCGCTCGGCGCAGGCGCACGGACGTCGCGGTCGGTGTGGAGGACGACGCGGAGCGCGGGACCGTCCTGCTGAACGCGCCGCGTAGGGTGCGGCGCGGCCGACGCCGCGTCGAGGACGGCTCGGGCGGCGCCCGGTTCCCCGCGCGTGCGCGCAGGTGGCCGGCCGGACCCTGGGCGTCCGGGCCGGACGTCACGGTCCGGCCGGCATCCGCGCGGGAGCCGCGCACCCCGGGACGGGATGCGCGGCTCCGTGTCTCGTGCGCGGCGGTGCCGCCGGGCCCTACGCCCAGGTGATCAGCCGCTTCGGCTGCTCCAGGACCGCCGCCACGTCCGCCAGGACCTTCGAGCCCAGTTCGCCGTCGACCAGGCGGTGGTCGAAGGAGAGGGCCAGGGTCGTGACCTGGCGCGGCTTGACCTTGCCCTTGTGCACCCACGGCTGGAGCTTGATCGCGCCGACCGCGAGGATCGCCGACTCGCCCGGGTTCAGGATGGGCGTGCCGGTGTCGACGCCGAAGACGCCGACGTTGGTGATGGTGACCGTGCCACCCTGCATGGCCGCCGGGGAGGTCTTCCCCTCGCGGGCCGTCGCGACCAGGTCGCCGAGAGCCTCGGCCAGTTCCGGCAGCGTCTTGGCGTGCGCGTCCTTGATGTTCGGGACGATCAGGCCGCGCGGCGTCGCCGCCGCGATGCCCAGGTTGACGTAGTGCTTCTGCACGATCTCCTGGTTGGCCTCGTCCCAGGACGCGTTGATCTCCGGGTTGCGCCGGATGGCCACCAGCAGGGCCTTGGCGATCAGCAGGAGCGGGTTGACCCGCAGGCCCTGCATGTCCTTGTCCTGCTTGAGCTCCTCGACCAGCCGCATCGTCCGCGTCACGTCCACCGTCACGAACTCCGTGACGTGCGGCGCCGTGAAGGCGGAACCGACCATCGCCGCCGCGGTCGCCTTGCGGACGCCCTTGACCGGGACGCGGGTCTCCCGCGCGCCGTCGAACGTCACCGGGGCGGCCGGGGCCGCGGGAGCGGCGGCCGGGGTGCCGGTCTCCGGCTCGGCCGGCCGCGGCGGGGCCGTCGCCGCCGCCACGGCGGCGTGCACGTCCTCGCGGGTGATGACGCCGTCGGGGCCCGAGGGCACCACGGTCGACAGGTCCACGCCCAGGTCCTTGGCCAGCTTGCGCACCGGCGGCTTGGCCAGCGGCCGGGCCTCCGCCACGGGCGCCGCGGGGGCGGCCGGAGCGGTCGCGGCCGGCGCGGGGGCCGCGCCGTGGCCGTTGAGCTCCGTCTGGATCGCCGTCGCCGCCTGCGCGGCCGTGGCGTCCGGGCTCTTGCGGGGACGGCGCTTGGTCGAGGACGCCGAGACGCCGTAGCCGACGAGGACCGGCTGGCGGCCCTGCGGCTTGTCGTCCTCGTCCTTGTCCGCTGCCGGGGCCGGGGCCTGGGCGGCCGGAGCGGCGGCCTGGGCCGGCACCTCGGCGGGCGCCCCGCCTGCCACGTCCACCGCGATGATGGGCGTGCCCACGTCCACCGTGGTGCCCTCGGGGAACCGCAGCTCGCGCACCACGCCGTCGTAGGGGATGGGCAGTTCGACGGCGGCCTTGGCCGTCTCGACCTCGCACACCACCTGGCCGTCGGTGACGGTGTCACCCGGCTGGACGTACCACTTGAGGATCTCCGCCTCGGTGAGCCCCTCGCCCACGTCCGGCATCCTGAACTCGCGCACGGACGCTTCCGTCATCGTCGTCACGACCTTCTCCTCAGTACGCCAGCGAGCGGTCGACGGCGTCGAGCACGCGGTCCAGGTTCGGCAGGTACTCCTCCTCCAGGCGGGCCGGCGGGTACGGCGCGTGGTAGCCGCCGACGCGCAGCACCGGGGCCTCCAGGTGGTAGAAGCAGCGCTCCGTGATCCGGGCGGCGATCTCGGCGCCGGAGCCGAAGAACACCGGTGCCTCGTGCACGACGACCAGGCGGCGGGTCTTCTCCACCGACGCCTGGAGGGAGTCGAAGTCGAGCGGGGAGACCGAGCGCAGGTCCAGGACCTCCAGGGACTTGCCCTCCTCGGCGGCCGCCGCAGCGACCTCCTGGCAGAGCTTCACCATCGGGCCGTACGCGGCCAGCGTCAGGTCCCTGCCCTCGCGGACGACCTGCGCCTTGTGCAGCGGGCCGGGGATCGCCTCCGGGTTGACCTCGGACTTGTCCCAGTAGCGCCGCTTCGGCTCGAAGAAGATCACCGGGTCGTCGCTCTGGATGGCCTGCTGCATCATCCAGTAGGCGTCCGACGCGTTCGACGGGGTGACGATCTTCAGGCCCGCCACGTGGGCGAACAGCGACTCGGGGGACTCGGAGTGGTGCTCGACCGCGCCGATGCCGCCGCCGTAGGGGATGCGCACCACGACCGGCAGCTTCACCTTGCCGAGGGAGCGCGCGTGCATCTTCGCGAGCTGCGTGACGATCTGGTCGTACGCCGGGAAGACGAAGCCGTCGAACTGGATCTCCACCACCGGGCGGTAGCCGCGCAGGGCCAGGCCGATCGCGGTGCCGACGATGCCGGACTCCGCGAGCGGGGTGTCGATGACGCGGCTGTCGCCGAAGTCCTTCTGCAGACCGTCCGTCACCCGGAACACGCCGCCGAGCTTGCCGACGTCCTCGCCCATGATCAGGACCTTGGGGTCGGACTCCAGGGCACGGCGCAGCGACTCGTTGATCGCCTTGGCCAGGGCCATCTTCTCCGCTGCCATGTCAGACCCCCTCTGCGTCCGCGAACGACGCCTGGTAGGCGGCGAACTGGGCGCGCTCCTCGTCGACGAGCGCGTGCCCGTCCGCGTACACGTTCTCGAAGATGGCGAACCGGTCCGGGTCGGGCATGGCACGGACCGCTTCGCGCACCCGCTTGCCCAACGCCTCGCTCTCGCTCTCCAGTTCCGCGAAGAATCCCTCGTCCGCGTGGTTCGAGGCCTCCAGGTAGCGGCGCAGGCGCAGGATCGGGTCCTTCGCCTCCCACGCGGCCCGCTCGTCGTCGTGGCGGTAGCGGGTCGGGTCGTCGGAGGTGGTGTGGGCGCCCATGCGGTAGGTGTACGCCTCGACCAGGGTCGGGCCCTCACCGCTGCGGGCGCGCTCCAGCGCCCACTTGGTCACCGCCAGGCAGGCCAGCACGTCGTTGCCGTCCACCCGGACGCCGGGGAAGCCGTAGCCCTGCGCCCGCTGGTAGAGCGGGACGCGGGTCTGCTTCTCAGTCGGCTCGGAGATCGCCCACTGGTTGTTCTGGCAGAAGAACACCACGGGGGCGTTGTAGACCGCGGAGAAGGTGAACGACTCGGCCACGTCGCCCTGGCTGGAGGCGCCGTCGCCGAAGTAGGCGATGACCGCCGAGTCCGCGCCGTCCTTGGCGACGCCCATCGCGTAGCCGGTGGCGTGCAGGGTCTGGGAGCCGATGACGATCGTGTACAGCTGGAAGTTGTTGCCGTTGGGGTCCCAGCCACCGTTGTTCACGCCGCGGAACATGCCCAGCAGGTTCGTCGGGTCGACGCCCCGGCACCAGGCGACGCCGTGCTCGCGGTAGGTCGGGAAGACGTAGTCGTCCTCGCGGGTGGCCCGGCCGGAGCCGATCTGGGCGGCCTCCTGGCCGAGCAGCGACGCCCACAGGCCCAGTTCTCCCTGGCGCTGCAGGGCGGTGGCCTCGGCGTCGAAGCGGCGGGTGAGCACCATGTCGCGGTACAGGCCGCGGAGCTCCTCGGGCGTGATGCCGGCGACGTACGCGTCGTACTCCGCGTTCTCGACCCGCTCGCCCTCGGGCGTCAGCAGCTGCACGAGCTGGGGGTCCGCGGTGCCGGTGTCCTTCTTGGCGGCCGTGCGGGTGGTACGGGTGCCGCGCCGGGTGCCGGTGGCCTCGGCCGCCGCCGCGCCGGTGCCGGCCGTCTTCTTCGTGCCGGTGCTCCCGGCCTTGCTTCCGGCGCTGCGGCGCGGTGTGCGCGGGGCAGTGCTCTCCACGGTCACGTGTGCTCCTCCGTCGGTCCGGCCCCCGGGGTTGCCGGCAGGCCTGGGGTTCCCCCCGCTCGTGAGAGCTGGGGGAAGGCTCACCTGCCCGGCACCCAGGCACGGGGTGGGTGCCACTCGGCCGGGAACAGGCGTGACAGGTGCCCCGGCGAGCGCCCTGCAACAGTCACGTTACCCAGTGCTCCACATTTCTGTGAAACCCCTCCTGAGCTGCGTTTTTGCTTGGATTTCCAAGTATTTCGCCAGGAGGAAGTCCAACCATCGCGCAGGCTTCGGGGCAGCCGCTGGTCACAGCCTTGCAGGGGGCCGGAACACGGGCACGTTATCCCGGTGGACCTGGCCACGGGAAGAGTTCAGCCGGGGTACGCGCTGCTCCTGTCGTGGGACGGCCGGCGGGTCGGGCGTGGCGGCCCCGGCGGGTCGGGCACGGCGGACGGAGCGCACCCGGAGCGGTTCGCATGTGACCGGAAGCGACCGGTGACGACTGTGTGTGACAAGCCGCAGCTCAGAGGGGTCCGACGGTGCCCTAGCATCAGCGCGTGCCGCGCCCTTGTGTACCACCCCCCATGCCTCACGCGCCCCCGTTACGGGCCTTGCTCAAGCAGTACTCCGCCGGTTCCGCCCTCACCTGCGAGCCGGTCGACCAGGGGCTGCTCAACCGGGGCTACCGGCTGCGCACGACCCGGGGCCGGTACTTCCTCAAGCACCACTTCGACCCCGACACCGCCGACCCCGCGGCCATCGCCCGCCGGCACCGGGCCACCGAGCGCCTCGCCGACCTGGGCGTGCCGGTGGCCCCCGCGCTCCCCGGACGCGACGGGCGCACGGTCGCCGTCGTCGGCGGCCACGCGTACGCCCTGCACCCCTGGGTCGACGGCGGGCACCGGCACGGCGGTCAGCTCACCACCAGCCAGTGCGGGCGGCTGGGGGCGCTCCTCGGCGCCGTGCACGCCTGCCTGGAACGCGTGATGCCCCCGAAGGGGCGCACCCGCCCCGCCGCGGGCCCCCACCCGGTGGAGAGCGCCGACCCCGCCGGCACCTTCGCCCTCATCGACGGCCTGCTCGCCCAGGTCCGCCGGCACCGCCCCGGCGACGCCTTCGACGCGCTCGCCCGCCACCGGCTGCTGGAGCGCCGCGCGCTGCTGGAACAGCACGCGGACCGGCGTCCCCCGCCCGGCGGCCCGGTGGGCTGGGTGCACGGCGACTTCCACCCGTTCAACCTGCTCTACCGGGGGGACGCGCCCGCCGCGATCGTCGACTGGGACCGGCTCGGCGTGCAGCCGCGCGCGGAGGAGGCCGTCCGCGCGGCCGCGATCTTCTTCGTCCGGCCCGCCGGCACCCTGGATCTCGTGAGGGTGCGGGCGTACGCCCGCGCGTACCGGCGCGCGACCGGCGCCACCCCCGCGGAACTCGCGGCGGCCGTGCACCGCGTGTGGTGGGAGCGCCTGAACGACTTCTGGATGCTGCGCTGGCACTACGAGCGGGGCGACACCCGGGCGGACCCGCAGTTCCCGGCGGCCTCGGCGCTCGTGGTGTGGTGGACGCGGCGCTACGACGCGGTGTGCGGCGCGTTCGCGGAGTGAGGCGCCGTCAGCCGGCACCGGCCCACCGGGCTCGCCGCTCCGCCCTCCGCGCGCGGCCGCGGGAACGGCACGCGCGCGTGCGGCCCACCGGGGTCGCACGCGCGCTGTCAGCCACCTGTGGCGTCAGGACGAGGCCGGGGGACGGCCGGTGCCGGTGGCCTTCACGGCGTGGTGCCGCCGATCACGGCGCCGGCCGTGGAGCCCGCGTTGGTGCCGCCGTCCGTGGTGCTCCCGTTCGTGGTCCCGCCGCTCGCGCCGCCGCCGTTGGAGGTCCCCCCGTCCGAGGTGCCCCCCTCGGTGCCGCCGTCCGCCGGGTCCGAGGGCTGCGACTGCGAGGGCGTCGGGTCCGACGGCTCGTCGGTCGGCTGGGGGCCGGACGGCTGCGACGGCGTGTACGACGGCTCGGACGACGGCGTCCAGTGCGATCCGGAGCCGCCCGAGTAGCCGCCGTCGTCCGTCTCCGTGTCCGACGGCCCCTTCGACGCCTCGTCGCTCGGGCTGGAGCTGGACCGCGGGCCCCCGCTGGACGGTGTGCTCGACGGCGACGTGGTGGTGCCGTTGCCGCCGCCCTCGCCCTTGCCGCCGGTGTTCTGCAGCGCCAGGGCCACGCCGGCCACCACGGCGATCACCGCGAGCACGGCGAGGATCCACAGCTTGCCGCGGCCGCTGCCCTGGTTGCCGTTGCCCTCGAAACCGCCGTCGTCGCGGTTGCCGTAGCCGGCGGGCAGGATCGGCTGGGGGATCTGCGTGGTGCCGGAGCCGGCGTCGCCGGCGTGCGGCAGTACGGCCGTGCCCGCCAGGCCCGCCGCGGGAGTGTGCCGGCCGTCGTGCGCCGTCACCGGGCCGGTGTTCCAGCTGCCGGTGTGACCCCCCTGCTCGTACAGCATCTGCAGCGCGTACTGCACCATTCCGCGCATTTCCTCGGCCGTCTGGAACCGGTCGTCGGGCTCCTTGGCGAGGGAGCGCATGACGAGGCCGTCGAGCTCCGGCGGGCAGGCCTCGGCGACCGCGGACGGCGGCGACGGGATGTCCTGCACGTGCTGGTACACCACCGACAGCGGGGTCTCACCGGTGAAGGGGGGCCGCAGCGCGAGGAGTTCGTAGAGCAGGCAGCCGGTGGCGTACAGGTCGGAGCGGTGGTCGACGGCCTTGCCGAGGGCCTGCTCCGGGGAGAGGTACTGCGGGGTGCCCATCACCATGCCGGTCTGCGTCATCGTCGTGGACGCCCCGTGCAGGGCACGGGCGATGCCGAAGTCCATCACCTTCACGGCGCCGTTGTGCGTGATGATGACGTTGGCCGGCTTGATGTCGCGGTGCACGATGCCGTGCTGGTGCGAGTACGCCAGCGCCTCCAGCACGCCCGAGACGATGATGAGGGCCTGTTCCGGTCCCGGCGCCTCCGCGTTGAGCAGCAGATCGCGGATGGTGCGGCCCTCGACCAGCTCCATGACGATGTACGGCACGGCCTGGCCGCCCGCCTGGTCCTCGCCGGAGTCGTACACGGCGACGATCGCGTGGTGGTTCAGGCCGGCCACCGACTGTGCCTCGCGGGTGAACCGGGCCTTGGAGACCGGGTCTTCGGCGAGGTCGGCGCGCAGCAGCTTGACCGCCACCGTGCGGCCGAGACGCACGTCCTCGGCGGCGAACACCTCCGCCATGCCGCCCCGGCCGAGTCTGCGGGTCAGCCGGTACCGGCCGTCGCCGACAAGCCCGCCGTTGCCCCACATCTCCGGCGCGTCCGACATGCCGCCGCCGGACGCCTCGGGGTCGGACGGGCCCTGGGCGCGCTGCGTCTGTGCCATCGGTCCTCGCCGTCGTTTCTGCCCGCGGTGCGCGCGGTGTTGTCACGGTCTCCGTCGGCCACGCTACAGGCTCCGCGCAAGCCGCCGGTCCAGGTTGCGTGCGGGGACCGGCCCGAGACGGACCGGCCATCAAACCTCGTACGGGTGCGGTCGTGCAAATCCCGTATACCGGCCCCGCGCCCGCTGTAACGCTTCCGCGACGCTTCTTTCGCGTACGGTCACGGAACGGGCACCGAGCTTGACGTGTCGGTGCCCTGGGGCAGACTTGGCCGGGAATGACACATGCGATCACTGACTTTCGATCGCCGGACAGTAGATCGCGGGAGCAGCGCAGCCGCTGCCGCCTATGGGGGACGCAGAACATGAGCCAGGACGGCGCGGAGGGCCGGTTCGCGGGGCGGGCACTGGCCGGCGGCCGCTACCAGCTGCGCGACTTGCTCGGCGAGGGCGGCATGGCCTCGGTGCACCTCGCGTACGACGCCGTTCTGGACCGCCAGGTCGCGATCAAGACCCTGCACACCGAGCTGGGCCGGGAGCAGGCCTTCCGGGAGCGGTTCCGCCGCGAGGCGCAGGCCGTCGCCAAGCTCACGCACACCAACATCGTCTCGGTCTTCGACACCGGCGAGGACACGCTGTCCGGCGAGGGCGCGGGCGGCGCGCCGATGCCGTACATCGTCATGGAGTACGTCGAGGGGCGGCCGCTCGGCTCGGTGCTGGAGGAGGACATCCGGCAGCACGGCGCGATGCCCGCCGACAAGGCACTGAAGATCACCGCGGACGTGCTCGCCGCGCTGGAGATCAGCCACGAGAAGGGGCTGGTCCACCGCGACATCAAGCCCGGCAACGTGATGGTCACCAAGCGCGGTGTCGTCAAGGTCATGGACTTCGGCATCGCCCGCGCCATGCAGTCCGGCGTGACCTCGATGACCCAGACCGGCATGGTCGTGGGCACCCCGCAGTACCTCTCCCCGGAGCAGGCCCTCGGCCGGGGCGTGGACGCGCGGTCCGACCTCTACTCGGTCGGCATCATGCTCTTCCAGCTGGTCACCGGACGGCTGCCGTTCGACGCGGACTCCCCGCTGGCGATCGCCTACGCGCACGTGCAGGAGGAGCCGGTCGCGCCCTCCTCCATCAACCGCGCCCTGCCCCCGGCCGTGGACGCGCTGGTCGCCCGCGCGCTGAAGAAGAACCCCAACGAGCGCTTCCCGAGCGCGGAGTCGATGCGCGACGAGTGCCTGCGCGTCGCGGCCTCCGTCCAGGCGGCCCCGCCGAGCATCGTCCCGGGCGCGCAGACGCCGAGCGGCGCGGGCGTGGGCTCCGCGGTGTTCCCGCCGGTCGACCAGTCGGCCCCCGCTCCCCAGGGTCACGTCCAGACGCCGTACCAGCCGGCCCCGCACAACCCCTACGGCACCGGCGCGCCCACCGCGCCGTCCCCGGGCTACGGCTACCCGCAGCAGGGCGGGTACCAGACGCCCCAGCCGTCGCCGTACGCGCAGCAGGCCTCGACCCCGCCGCCGTACACCATGTCGCCGCACGCCACGGCGGCGATCGGCGGACCGGGCGACGGCGGCCGGAGCAGCCGGCCGGTGGTCATCGCCTCCATCGCGGTCGCCGTCATCGCGGTCGCCGGCCTCATCGTCGCCCTCGCCCTGAACGACAACGGCTCACCGGGCGGCAACGAGGGCAGGAACGGCACCGCGAGCGCGAGCGCCCCGGCGACCAGGGCGTCGGGCTACCGCGGGCCGGACCCGTCGAAGACGATCGAGAAGAGCGAGTGCACCGAGCCGCAGGAGTCGTACAACGACCCCGACAAGATCCAGGTGCCGGACTTCAAGTTCAAGTACATCAAGTCGGTCAAGGAGTGCCTGCAGGCCGCGGGCTGGAAGCTGAAGCTCGAGAAGCAGGACGAGAACACCTACGGTGACGGCACGGTCATGAACCAGTTCCCCGCCGCGGGCACCGACGTCGACCCGAAGAGCATGCCGGAGATCCAGCTCAACGTCTCCACCGGCAACCCGCCGTCCTGACCGCGGCTCCCTCCCGGCCGGTGGCGAACGGACCCGGTCCGCTCCAGCCGACGGAAGGGGCCCGGCGGTCCGGCCGCCGGGCCCCTTCCGCGCGCACGCGCTGACGACTACGTCCTCGGCGCCACCACGGGCCTACAGGTACGGTCCGCCCGAGCGCCCGCCGGTGCGGGGGTCGTCGCCCCCTTCGGGGGCGAGCCCCGGGGGAAGGGCGCGGCGCATCTGCTCCAGCTGGGCCCGCGCCGCCATCTGCTGCGCGAAGAGGGTCGTCTGGATGCCGTGGAAGAGGCCCTCCAGCCAGCCCACCAGTTGCGCCTGGGCGATGCGCAGCTCGGCGTCGCTGGGCGTTCCGTCGTCCGTGAAGGGCAGGGAGAGCCGCTCGAGCTCCTCGACGAGTTCCGGCGCGAGGCCGTCCTCGAGCTCCTTCACCGAGCTGGCGTGGATCTCCTTGAGCCGGTTCCGGCTGGCCTCGTCGAGAGGAGCGGCGCGCACCTCCTCGAGAAGCTGCTTGATCATGCTGCCGATCCGCATGACCTTGGCGGGCTGCTCCACCTGCTCCGTCACCGGGGTCTCGCGGGTGTCGTCGTCACCACCGCCGCCGAGCGCCATGCCGTCCTGGCCCACGACCAGGATCTGCGGGTTCTCCGGCGACCTTTCGTTCCTCGGCATCTCCATTCCCCCATTCTCTCGCACCCGCCCACCTCACCACGGAGGGGCCCCGGTGCGGGGCGATTCCCGAAGACGGGCCGGCGTTCGCGCCTGCCGGCCCCCGGCGGACCGCCCTCAGCCGTCGCCGACCTGCCGTCATCCACCTGCCGTCACCCTCCCGCCGTCACCCCCCGCCGTCACCCTGTCGCTGTCACCCGAACGCCGGATCGGCACCGTCCGTGGGGCGACCCGCCGTGACGTGCCCGGACCCTGCGGCCGGCTCGGCCCGTCGGCCCCGTCCGGAATGCCGGTCGGGCCAGTCGGTGTGACTGTTGTTCCACTGATGCGCTGACGCGCGACGCGCTGATGCGCCGACCGGGCACCGTGAGGGGGTCCCGACGTGACTCCAGGGCTGCGCACCTCGCTGGGTACCACCGGAACACTGATCCTGCTGGGCACGGCCACGCTGATCTGCGGCTCCGCCCCGTCGTACGGCGCCGCGCCGGTGTCCTCGGCCGTCGTGCCCTTCGCCCCCGCGTCGCCCTCCGCGTCGTCCCCGGCCTCGCCCTCCCCCCAGCCGTCACGGGCCGGGAGCCGGGCGGGCGAGGGGCGGCAGCGGCCGGGACGGCCGGAGCAGCCGGGGGAGGACCCGGAGAACCAGGACACGGCCGGGCCGGCGGAGGACGGGGGAGCCGGCGAGCGGGGGAACGTGGGGGACGGCGCGGAGGAGGACGCCGGGGACGGCGCGCAGGCGGACGGTGGTGTGGACGCCGGGGACGGCGGGGAAGCCGGGGACGGCGCGCGGCCCCCCGACGCCCCCGGGGCGGGCACCCCCTCGGAGACCTCCGGGGTGACCGGCCAGGTGCCGGCCTCCCCGGACGGCCCCGGCTCCTCCCGGACCGCCGGCCGGGCGGAGGCTCCCGCCGAACCCGTGCTGCGCGTCCTGCCCCTCGGCAGCGGCCTGGTCCTGATCGGCTTCGGCCTGGGACTCGCGTTCGTCGCCCTCAGGGTGCGCCGGAGCTAGGGAGTCCCCGGGCGGACCGGGGTGTGCCGGGCGCGTCGGCCACCAGGCCGCCGGTCCGGGGGCGCGTCGCGGAACCGGGTCGGTCCACAACGCACCCCCGTCGGCCCGTCCTGCCACCGGGACCGGGACTGGACGGGTCAGGGCGCGACCAGCAGCACCTTTCCGATGTGACCGCTCTCCTCCACGACCCGGTGGGCCGTCGCCGCTTCGTTCATGGGGATCTCGCGGTCGACGACCGGCCGCACCTCGCCCGAGGCGAGCAGCGGCCAGACGTGCTCGCGTACGGCCGCGACGATCGCCGCCTTCTCGTCCAGCGGCCGGGCGCGCAGCGAGGTCGCGCTGATCGCGGCCCGCTTGGCGAGCAGGGCCCCGATGTTCAGCTCGCCCTTGGCGCCGCCCTGCATGCCGATGATCGCGAGCCGGCCGTTGACGGCGAGGGCCTGGACGTTGCGGTCGAGGTACTTGGCGCCCATGTTGTCGAGGATGACGTCGGCGCCCGCGCCGTCCGTGGCCTGCTTGATCTCGGCGACGAAGTCCTGCTCGCGGTAGTTGATCAGGATGTCGGCGCCCAGCTCGGCGCAGTAGTCCAGCTTCTCCTTCGTGCCGGCCGTGACCGCGACCCGCGCGCCGAGGGCCTTGGCGAGCTGGATCGCCATCGTGCCGATGCCGCTGGAACCGCCGTGCACGAGCAGCGTCTCGCCCGGACGGAGGTGAGCCACCATGAAGACGTTGGACCACACCGTGCAGGTCACCTCGGGCAGCGCCGAGGCCTGCCGGAGGTCGATGCCCTCGGGCACGGGCAGCAGCTGACCGACCGGGACGACGACCTTCTCGGCGTAGCCGCCGCCCGCCAGCAGTGCGGCCACCGCGTCGCCCACGGCCCAGCCGGAGACGCCGGGGCCGAGCGCGGCGATCCGTCCGGCGCACTCCAGGCCGGGGTACCGGGACGCGCCGGGCGGCGGATCGTAGAAGCCCTGCCGCTGCAGGATGTCGGCACGGTTGACGGCACTGGCCACGACGTCGACCAGCACCTCTCCCTCGCCGGGTACCGGGTCCGGCACCTCGTCCCACACCAACGCCTCTGGCCCACCGGGTTCGGGGATCGTGATCGCATACATGGGTCCGACGCTACTCCCCGCTTTTCCCGGAAGACTTGGAGCACCGTGCACGCCAGCCGACGGCACCCGCCCCCTGCGAGGGAAGGGGACAGGCACACCCCCGCGGGCAGGTGGAGGCGAATACCCCCGCGGGCAGGTGGTCAGTCACCCCCGCCCGCTCAGCCCAGGGGCAGCGCCCGCGCCCCCGGCGTGGCCCGCACGATCGTGATCAGACGGTCCGTCAACTGGAGGGTGCCGACGGACGGATCGTCGTACCCGAGCACCCGGTGCCCCCGTACGACGCTCACCACCAGGTCGTCCATCTCCCGCGGGGTCTTGCCCACCTCGGCCTTCACGACGGGCCGTTCGACGATGTCCAGACCGCTCCCCTGCTGGATCAGGTCCTCCATCACCATGCCCGCGGCCGGGCTCAGCACGGACAGCCCCAGCAGCCGCCCCGCCGCGCTGGCACTCGTGATCACGGCGTCGGCCCCGGACTGCTTCAGCAGCGGCGCGTTCTCCTCCTCCCGCACCGCCGCGACGATCTTCACACCGCGATTGAGCTGCCGCGCGGTCAGTGTCACCAGCACGGCCGTGTCGTCCCGCTGCGTGGCGACGATGATCTGCCGGGCCCGCTGCACCTCCGCCCGCTTCAGCACCTCGCTGCGCGTGGCGTCCCCGATCACTCCGGCGTACCCGTCCGCCGCGGCCGCGTCGATCGCCTTCGCACTGGGGTCGACCACGACGACCTGCTGCTTGTTCAGCCCCGTCGCACAGACGGTCTGTATCGCGGACCGCCCCTTCGTACCAAAGCCGACGACGACGGTGTGGTCGCGCAACGCGGACCTCCAGCGGTTGAGGCGCCACTCCTCACGCGTGCGTTCGGTGAGGACTTCGAGCGTGGTGCCGACGAGAATGATCAGGAACAGCACGCGGAACGGTGTGACGACGAGGATGTTCGTCAGCCGTGCCGAGTCGCTGACGGGTGTGATGTCGCCGTACCCGGTGGTCGAGAGGGTGACGGTCGCGTAGTACGCCGCGTCGAGGAGGTCGACGGAGCCGTCGGAGTTGTCCGTGTACCCCTCGCGATCGGCATAGACGATGAACGCGGTCCCGATCAGGATCAGCAGCGCCAGGGAGAGCCGCTTGGCGACCTGCCGGATCGGCCGCTCCACCACCTTCCTGGGCAACTGCACCTGATGGGTCACAAGGTGTTCGCCCGCCTGGCGGGCGATCGCGTCCTGACCCGGAAGTTTCACGTGAAACACACCCCGATTCCCGCGGCGGCCCAGGGCAGATCGAGGAGTTCGGCCTCCTGACCCGGCCGGACGCCGCCCGGTGGTACGACGGCGAGGGCATCGGCGGCCGCGACGCCACGCAGCATCGCGGGTCCGTTGTAGTGCAATGGAACGGCGTGGTCGCCCCGCAGGACCACCGGCACCAGCCGGGTGTCGTACGGATGCCCGTGCACGGCCTCTCGAAGCGGCAGGGTGTAGGGCTCCGGGGCCGGGCGCCCCGCCAGGCCGCGCAGCAGCGGCTCGGCGAGCGTGAGCAGACCGGAGACGGCCGCGAGCGGGTTCCCGGGCAGTCCGACGAGGTGCTGGTCCTGCCTGGTGCGGGCCAGGAGCATCGGGTGGCCGGGCCGGGCCATGACGCCGTCCACCAGGAGTTCCGCGCCGATCCGGCGCAGCGTGGGATGCACGTGGTCCACCGGCCCGGCCGCGGTGCCGCCGGTGGTGACGATCAGGTCGGCCTGGGATCTGGAGACGGCCTGGTGCAGCGCCCTGGCGTCGTCGCCGATCCGGCGGACGCCGATGACGTCCGCGCCGAGGGCGCGCAGCCAGGGCGGCAGCATCGGGCCGAGCGCGTCGCGGATCAGGCCGTCGTGCGGCAGCCCCTCGGTCAGCAGCTCGTCGCCGAGTACGAGGACCTCCACCCGAGGGCGCGGAAGCACCGTGAGGGTGTCGTAGCCGGCGGCCGCGGCGAGACCGAGCACGGCCGGCGTGACCAGGGTGCCGGCGGGCAGCAACTGGTCGCCCGTGCGGCACTCCTGGCCGCGTGGGCGGATGTCCTGCCCGTGTCCGACCTCCCGGGTTGCGTGCAGCCGGTCCTTGGTGTCCGTGCGGCCGTGCTCGCTGCGCAGCACGGCCGTGGTGTCCTGCGGGATGCGTGCGCCGGTCGCGATCCGTACCGCCTCCCCGTCGGTCAGCGGCTCCGGCTGCCCGTCCCCGGCCAGGACACCCTCGTCCCGCACATCCCAGGGGCCGGGGCCGGAGACCGCCCAGCCGTCCATGGCGGAGGTGTCGAAGGAGGGCAGGTCGGTGAGGGCGGTCAGGGGCGCGGCCAGCACCTGCCCGAGAGCGGCCTCGAGGACCACCGGGACGGGAGCGCGCCCGCCGCCGGGGGCACCGCTCGTCCCGTCGCTGGCCGCAGGAAGGCAGGTGGTGGCTGCGATCTCACGGGCCTGCGGCCACGGGGTGGGCCCGTGGCGGCCGTCGGCCGGGTGCGGGCAGTGGTGTCCCGTTCCGGCCGGCCCCTGGCCCTCGGCGCGGACCGACGCGGGCGCGCCCGCACGCTGGGCACCACTCCCGCCCGCGCCGGCGGCGGGTGGACCGCCGCCCACTGCCAGTCCGTTGCTTTCCTTCACCAGGGCGAGCACCTCCTCGACGTCGAGATCCTCGACATCCTCGCCGGCCTGGACGCCGCGGGGGGTCATCCGGCATCCGGTTCCGCGCCCGGACCCGCGTCGGCGGTGGCCTCGTCCGCCCAGCGCTGCGCGAGCACGGCGGCCTTCCGGGCGGCTTCGGCGACGGCCTCGGGGCCGCCCTTCCCCTGCGCGGCCGCGTACCCCACGAGGAAGGTGGTCAGCGGTGCGGCGGGCCGGGCGACGCCGTGGGCGGCGTCACGGGCGAGGTCGAGCAGGACGTTGGTGTCGACGTCCAGGTCGATGCCCAGCTCGTCCTTGACTGCGGTGATCCATTCATCCAACACGTGCCCATGCTCCCTGATGCGTGCCCTGGCGGTGGCGATGTCGTCCCAGGTGTCGCAGTCGAAGGACGCGACGGGGTCGGGGACGCGGCTGAGATCGAGCACGGCGGTCAGCCGCCGCAGCGGCAGCCCGGTCAGGGCACTGCCCGCGCCGGAGCCGTCGGCGGAGGCGGTACCGCTTCGGCCCCTGCCCGCCGCGAGGCCGTCGGCGGACGCCGTGCCAGCGGGTGCAGTGCCCGGGGCCGAACCCCTGCTCGACTCCGCGCCGGTGGGAGCGCTGCCGACACCCGAACTCCTCGTGGACTCCGCAGCGGTGGGAGCGCCATCCGGAGCCGAGCCCCTGGTGGACTCCGCGTCGCTGAGGGCTCTTGCCTCGGCGGGCTTCTTGATGGACGCCGCATCGGTGGGAGCGCTGCCCGCAGCGGAACCCTCGATGAACGCCGCATCGCGCAGGGCGCCGCTCGCGCGGGGGCCGGAACCGGGCGCCGCGTCCGCGAGTGCTGTGAGTCCACGGCGCAGCGCGGCCGTCCGGTAGGCGGCCACCAGCGGCTGGTCGCGTCCGTCGGCGTCGGTGAGCAGGACACCGTCGCCCGCGCTGGCGCGCAGGGCGTCCAGCAGCCGGCGGACCGTGTCCTTGCCGACGAAGGGCAGGTCGGCGGAGAGCACGACGACGTGTTCGGCCGTGGTGCCGCGCAGCCCGGCCTCCAGCGCGGCGAGCGGCCCGGCGCCCGGGGGTTCCTCGCGCGTCCACCGCACGGGCCGCCCGGTGGCTCGCGGTTCGGCGACCACCACGGTCGTCCGGGCCCCGGCGCAGGCGTCGAGGACCCGGTCGAGCAGCGCCCGGCCGCCCACACGCACTCCGGGTTTGTCGATGCCGCCGAGCCGCCGGGCGCCACCGCCGGCCAGCACCACGGCGTCGTAGGCGGCGCCGGGCTCACCGGCGCCGCCCGGTGGCCCGGGCCTGGGTGGCTCGTACTCGGGGGGCTCGTACGCGGTCACCCCCCGAGTATGCGTCCCGCCGGGATCACAGGGAACGCGGGCGGGCCCCCTCCGTCACACAGTGCGCAGCAGCACCGCCGGCTGTTCCACGCAGTCGGCCACATACCGCAGGAAACCGCCCGCCGTGCCCCCGTCGCACACCCGGTGGTCGAAGGTGAGCGACAGCTGCACGACCTGGCGCACCGCCAGCTCGCCGTCGTGCACCCAGGGCTTGGGGACGACGCGGCCGACGCCGAGCATGGCGGCCTCGGGGTGGTTGATGATCGGCGTGGAGCCGTCGACGCCGAACACGCCGTAGTTGTTCAGCGTGAAGGTGCCGCCGGTGAGCTCCGCGGGCGTCAGGGTGCCCGCCCGGGCCGCCTCGGTCAGCCGGGCGAACTCGCCCGTCAGCGACTCGGCGTCCCGGGCCTGCGCGTCCCGTACGACGGGCACGACGAGCCCGCGCTCGGTCTGCGCCGCGAAGCCGAGGTGCACCTGGTCGAGCCGGACGACCTCCCTGGCCTCCGTGTCGACGGTCGAGTTCAGCTCCGGGAAGCGGGCGAGCGCGGCCGTGCAGATCCGCGCCAGCAGCGCCAGCAGGGAGATCTTCGGTCCGCCGGCCGCGTTCATGGCCGCCCGGGCGCGCATCAGCTCCGTCGCGTCGGCGTCCACCCAGCAGGTCGCGTCCGGGATCTCCCGGCGGCTGCGGGACAGCTTGTCGGCGACGGCACCGCGCACGCCCTTGAGCGGGATGCGGGTCCCGGCGCCGGTGCGTGCCGCGGCCGCGGCGGGGGCGGCCGGTGCGCCGGCCCGTCGGTGACCGTTCGGCGCGGGGCCCGCGACAGCGGGCGCGGACGTGGCGTGGGACGACGACACGGCCGTGGCCGCCGGCGTCCCCGCCGTGCGGCCCCGTGCGGCGTCGGCCCGGAGCACTTCCTCGACGTCCGCCCGCAGAATCAGCCCGTCGGGACCGGAACCTGCCAGCCGGCGCAGGTCGACGCCGTTCTCCCGGGCCAGCCGGCGGACGAGCGGCGAGATGACGGGGACGGGACCGTCACCGTGGGGCGCGGCCTCACGCACCGGGCCGGGCACCGCCGCGACGGCCGGCCCGCCCGCCTGGGAGGACGCGTGCGCCGCACCGGCCGGCGCCGGCCTCGGCCGCACCCTGCGGCGCCGCGCCGGAGCCTCGGAGGTGCCGTATCCGACCAGGACGTTGCCGGAGCCCTGGGGCCCCTCCGCGGCGGCCGGTTCGCCGACCGCGACGGTCAGCAGGGGCGCGCCGACGGGCAGTTCGGTCCCCTCCTCGCCGAAGCGGGCGGTGACCACCCCGCCGTAGGGGCAGGGCACCTCGACCATCGCCTTGGCCGTCTCCACCTCGACAACGGGCTGGTCCACGGCGACGACGTCACCGACCTCGACCAGCCACCGGACGATCTCCGCCTCGGTGAGGCCCTCCCCGAGGTCGGGGAGCTTGAACTCCAGCACCTGTGGCATCAGCTCTCCGCCTCCCACTGCAGACGCGCCACGGCGTCCAGGATCCGGTCCACGCCGGGCAGGTGGTGCCGCTCCAGCATCGGCGGCGGGTAGGGGATGTCGAACCCGGCCACCCGCAGCACCGGCGCCTCCAGGTGGTGGAAGCAGCGCTCCGTGACGCGGGCGGCGATCTCCCCGCCCGGGCCGCCGAACCCGGCCGACTCGTGCACCACGACCGCGCGTCCGGTGCGGCGCACCGACGCGCAGACGGTCTCGTCGTCGAACGGCACCAGTGAGCGCAGGTCGACGACCTCCAGGTCCCAGCCCTCGGCCTGCGCCGCCTCGGCGGCTTCCAGGCAGACGGGCACGGACGGCCCGTAGGTGATGAGCGTGGCGCTCCGGCCGGTCCGCCGCACCACCGCGCGGCCGATCGGGTCGACGCCCGGCGGTTCCTCGGGGTTCCAGGCGTCCTTCGACCAGTACAGGCGCTTGGGCTCCAGGAAGACGACCGGGTCGTCGGAGGCGATGGCGGCGCGCAGCAGCCCGTAGGCGTCGGGCACGGTGGCGGGCGTGACGACGTGCAGGCCGGGAGTCGCCATGTAGTACGCCTCGGAGGCGTCGCTGTGGTGCTCGACGCCGCCGATGCCGCCGCCGTAGGGGATGCGGATCGTGATCGGCAGCGGCATCTTCCCGCGCGTGCGGTTGCGCATCTTCGCCACATGGCTGGCGAGCTGCTCGAAGGCCGGGTACGCGAAGGCGTCGAACTGCATCTCGACGACCGGGCGCAGGCCGTACATCGCCATGCCGACGGCCGTGCCGAGGATGCCCGCCTCGGCCAGCGGCGTGTCCGTGCAGCGGTCCTCGCCGAACTCCCTGGCGAGTCCGTCGGTGACGCGGAAGACGCCGCCGAGCGTGCCGACGTCCTCGCCGAGGACGTGCACGGACGGGTCGGCGGCCATCGCGTCGCGCAGCGCGCGCGTGAGCGCCTGGGCCATGGTGGCCGGCTTGAGCGCGACGGTGGTCATCGGGCGGTGCCCTCCTCCGACTCGTTCTCGGCGTCGAGTTCCGCGCGCAGCTGCGCCTGCTGCTCCCGCAGCTGCGGTGTGGGCTCGGCGTACACGTGGGCGAACAGGTCCGCCGGGTCCAGCGCCGCGTCCTGGTTCATGCGCTCGCGCAGCCGTGCCGCCATCGTCTCGGCCTGCTCGCGCACGCTCTGGATGCCGCTGTCGTCGAGCAGGCCGCGCGCGGTCAGCTCCCCTTCGAGCAGGGCGATCGGGTCGTGCTCGCGCCAGGCCTCGACCTCGGCGTCGCCGCGGTAGCGGGTGGCGTCGTCGGCGTTGGTGTGGGCGTCGATGCGGTAGGTCACCGCCTCCACCAGCGTGGGGCCGCCGCCCGCGCGGGCGTGCCGTACGGCGTCGGCGAGCACCTCGTGCACGGCGGCGGCGTCGTTGCCGTCGACCAGGCGGCCCGGCATGCCGTACCCGACGGCCTTGTGGGCCAGGGAGGGCGCGGCGGTCTGCTTGGCCAGCGGGACGGAGATGGCGAAGCCGTTGTTCTGCACGAGGAAGACCACAGGTGCCTGCCAGACGGCGGCGAAGTTCAGCGCCTCGTGGAAGTCGCCCTCGCTGGTGCCGCCGTCGCCGACCATCGCCAGGGCGACCACGTCGTCGCCCTTGAGGCGGGCGGCGTGGGCGAGGCCCACGGCGTGCGGCAGCTGGGTGGCGAGGGGGGTGGAGAGGGGGGCGACGCGGTGCTCGTAGGGGTCGTAGCCGGTGTGCCAGTCACCGCGCAGCAGGGTGAGGGCCTCGACGGGGTCCGCGCCGCGGGCGACGACGGCGAGGGTGTCGCGGTAGCTGGGGAAGAGCCAGTCGCGCTCCTCCAGGACCAGCGCCGCGGCCACCTCGCAGGCCTCCTGGCCGGTGCTCGAGGGGTAGACGGCGAGACGTCCCTGCTTGGTCAGGGCGGTCGCCTGCACGTTGTACCGGCGGCCGAGGACCAGCTGCGCGTACAGGCGGCGCAGCAGCTCCGGATCGGCCTTCGCGACGGCCTGCGTGCCAAGGACGCGGTAGGGCTCCGCGTCGGGCAGCAGGGGCGCGGGGTCGGTACGGGGCTGCCAGGCGGGCGGCGGCGACGGCCGGTACGCGCCTCGCTGCTCCATGACCGTCATGACGGCACCTCCTCGTGGGAGCGGCTTGGAGAGGCGCGGCGTCTGTGACGCGCCTCACCTACCGATTGTTCGGTCGTCGGCACATTTTGGCTACAGGCGGCCCAAGGCTGTGGACAAACGGTTCTGCACAGCCTGAGATGGACGCAGTGCGTCCACGGCGGAGAGGCGGGGGGACATGGCACCTGAACAAATGGCCGAGCAACCCGACGACAGAGCCCTGCCGCCGCCCCGCCCGCTGGACGCCGTCGACCAGGACATCCTGCGGATGCTCCAGACGGACGGCCGCGCCTCGATACGGTCGGTCGCCGAGCGGGTCCACGTCTCCCGGGCCAACGCCTACGCACGCATCAACCGCCTCGTCGAGGACGGCGTCATCCGCGGCTTCGGGGCCCGTGTCGACCATGAACGCGCCGGCCAGGGCACGTCGGCGTACATCACCCTGAAGATCGTGCAGAACTCCTGGCGCACAGTGCGCGAGCAGCTGCGGCAGCTGCCCGGCGCCTCCCACATCGCCCTGGTGGGCGGCGACTTCGACGTCCTGCTGCTGGTGCACATGCCGGACAACCGCGCACTGCGCGAGGTGGTGCTCACCCGGCTCCAGGCGATTCCCGAAGTGCTCAGCACGCGCACGCTGCTGGTGTTCGAGGAGGAGGACCTGGAGCCGCAGGGCTGAGCGGCCCGGCCCGGGTCGTGTCCCGCCGGCGCGGGCCGGTGGGCTCCGAGCACCAGCCGGCGGCCGGCCCCGGCCCGGCTCAGTCCTGGTGGCGCAGGCCCCCGAAGACCAGCCGGGCGACGGCGTCGGCCACTTCGCGCTCGCCCATGCCGCGCCCGTCGGGCCGGTACCACTCGGCGATGGAATTGATCATGCCGAACACGAGCCGGGTCGCCAGCCGCACCTCCACGTCGCCGCGCACGTCCCCGTCGGCGGCGGCCGCCTTCAGCAGCTGGGCGACCCGGTGGTCGAACTCGCGGCGCCGCTCCAGCGCCCATCGCTCGGTGCCGGTGTTGCCGCGCACCCGCAGCAGCAGCGTGACGTAGGGCAGCTCGGCGATGAGCACCTCGACCATGCGCCGCACGACGTACTCCAGGCGGTCGGCGGCGCGCCCGCCGCGCGCCTGCTCCTCGTCGAGGATCCCGAACAGCCCGTCCAGCGCCCGGCTCACCGCCCGGCGCAGCAGCTCCTCCTTGCCGGCCACGTGGTGGTAGATCGACGACTTGGAGATGCCCGCCGCCTTCGACAGGTGCTCCATGGAGGTGCCGTCGTAGCCGCGCTCGTTGAAGACGCGCACGGCGACGGACAGCAGGCTCTCGGGCGTGTACGTGTCGCGCCTGGCGGTGGTCATGACGTGCCCTCCCGCGGGTCGGTGGCGTACGCGTGGCGGTACAGCGCGAGGGAGGGCGCGTAGCGTCCCGACGGGTCGCGCAGGTGCATCTCGTCCAGGAGTCCGTAGGCCCAGGTGCGGCCGAGCCGGCGGCTCCACTCGAAGGGACCGAGGGGGTAGTTCACGCCCAGGCGCATCGCGGTGTCGACGTCCTCCTCGGTGGCCACGCCCTTGGCCACGGCGTCGAGCGCCAGGTCGACGATCCGGGCGACCGTACGCGCGACGATCATGCCGGGGACGTCGCCGATGACGCTGACGTCCTTGCCGAGCGCCTGGAACAGGCCGGTGGCCTCCGCCAGGGTCTGCGGGGAGGTGTCCTTCGCGGCGGACAGGGCGATGCGCGTGGCCCTGCGGTAGTCGAGGGCGAGGTCGAAGTGGACGACGTCCTGGAACTCGGCGGAGGTCTGCCCGTCGGCGAGCGCGAGCCGGCCGCCGCCCGGCAGCACCAGCCGGGTGCCGTGGTCCTCTTCTTCCTCGCGGACGGGGATGCCCGCCTCGCGGATCAGCGTCAGCAGCTCGGCGGCGGGGCCGAGATCGCCCTCCACGACGACGTGGGAGGGTGGCTGGGCCTTCTCCGCGGTGTGCGGCTCGGGGCGCTCCGCGCCGTCGGAGTGGTCGTACCAGCCGCGGCCGGACTTGCGGCCGAGCCGGCCCGACTCCACCAGGCGCCGCTGGGCGAGCGAGGGCGTGAAGCGCACGTCCTGGAAGAAGGACTGCCACACGGAGTGCGTCACGGACTCGTTGACGTCCTGCCCGATCAGGTCGGTCAGCTCGAACGCCCCCATCCGGAAGCCGCCGGACTCGCGCAGGATTGCGTCGACGGTGGCGGGGTCGGCGGCCTGCGCCTCGTACACGGCGAAGGCCTCGGCGTAGAACGGCCGGGCGATCCGGTTGACGATGAAGCCGGGCGTGTCCGCGCAGGCGACCGGGGTCTTCCCCCAGGCCCGGGCCGTCTCGTACGCGCGCGTGGCCGACGTGACGTCGGTGGCGAACCCGGAGACGACCTCCACCAGCGGCATCAGCGGGGCCGGGTTGAAGAAGTGCAGTCCGACGAAACGGCCGGGCACGGCGAGGGCACCGCCGATCGCCGTCACCGACAGGGACGAGGTGTTGGTGGCGAGCAGGCAGTCGTCGGCGACGACGCCCTCCAGCTCGCGCAGCAGTTCCTGCTTGACGTCCAGCCGCTCCGGGGCGGCCTCCACGGCCAGCGCGCAGTCCGCCAGCTCCGAGAGGGCCCGTGCGGGCAGGAGCCGGGCGCGCGCCGCGTCCCGCTCCGCGCCGGTGAGCCGGCCCTTCTCGACGAGCCGGTCGAGGCGGGCTCCGATCGCCACGGCCGCCTCCCGGGCACGCCCGGGCACGGCGTCGTACAGCCGCACCGGATGCCCGGCGACCAGCGCGACCTGGGCGATGCCCTGGCCCATGATGCCGGTGCCGACGACGGCCACGGGGCTGCTGAGGTCGAGTGCTGTCATGTGCGCGATCCTCCCGCACGACGTTTTCCACAGATGCGGCGGTCCCCCTTGTCCCGACCGATCGTTCGGTTACTCTAGCCCTGTCCGGCTGTTTCCGCCCAGGTCATGAGCTCGACGAAGAGTTCCCCAGACGAGGAGTTGGTCCCGCATGGCCGCCGAACTGACCGCGCAGGAGCTGATCACCAGGCACCGGCCCACCCTGGACCAGGCGCTCGAGGCGATCCGCACGCGCGCGTACTGGTCCCCGCACCCGGAGCACCCCAAGGCCTACGGTGAGGGCGGCAGCCTGGACGCGGCGGCGGGCAGGGCCGCCTTCGACGCCGTCCTCGGCACCCGCCTGGACCTCGGCCAGCCCGGCACCGACGACTGGGTGGGCGGCGAGGTCTCGCCGTACGGCGTCGAGCTCGGCGTGACGTACCCGCACGCGGACCTCGACGTGCTGCTGCCCGCCATGAGGGCCGGCCAGCGCGCCTGGCGGGACGCGGGCGCCGAGGTGCGCGCCATGGTGTGCCTGGAGATCCTCCGCCGCATCAGCGACCGCACGCACGAGTTCGCGCACGCGGTGATGCACACCTCCGGGCAGGCCTTCCTCATGGCGTTCCAGGCGGGCGGCCCGCACGCGCAGGACCGCGGCCTGGAGGCGGTGGCCTACGCCTACCAGGAGCAGGTGCGCACCCCGGACACCGCGCAGTGGACGAAGCCGCAGGGCAAGCGCGACCCGCTCGCCCTCGCCAAGCAGTTCACACCCGTCCCGCGCGGCATCGCCCTCGTCATCGGCTGCAACACCTTCCCGACGTGGAACGGCTATCCGGGCCTCTTCGCCTCCCTGGCCACGGGCAACGCCGTCCTGGTCAAGCCGCACCCGCGCGCGGTGCTGCCGCTCGCGCTGACGGTGAAGACCGCCCGCGAGGTACTGGCCGAGGCGGGCTTCGACGCGAACCTGGTGGCACTGGCCGCCGAACGCCCCGGCGAGGGCATCGCCAAGACGCTGGCCACGCGCCCCGAGATCAGGATCATCGACTACACGGGGTCGACGTCCTTCGGCGACTGGCTGGAGGCCAACGCCCGCCAGGCGCAGGTCTACACGGAGAAGGCCGGCGTCAACACGGTGATCGTGGAGTCGACCGACGACTACAAGGGGATGCTGTCCAACCTGGCCTTCTCGCTGTCCCTGTACAGCGGCCAGATGTGCACCACCCCGCAGAACCTGCTCGTCCCCCGCGACGGCATCCGCACCGACGAGGGTCCCAAGACCTTCGACGAGGTGGTGGCCGACCTCGCGAAGTCCGTCGCCGGGCTCCTCGGTGACGACGCCCGCGCGAACGCCCTGCTGGGCGCGATCGTCAACCCGGACGTCAAGGCCCGCCTGGACGCCGCCGCCGACCTGGGCGAAGTCGCCCTCGCCTCCCGCGAGGTCGCCAACCCCGACTTCCCGGGCGCGGTGGTCCGCACGCCGGTGATCGTGAAGCTGGACGGCGCCAAGCCGGACGCCGAGGCCGCCTACATGAGCGAGTGCTTCGGCCCGGTCTCCTTCGCCGTCGCCGTCGACTCGGCGGCGGACGCGGTGGAGCTGCTGCGCCGCACCGTCCGCGAGAAGGGCGCCATGACCGTGGGCGCCTACACCACGGACGCGGAGGTCGAGCAGGCGGTGCAGGAGGTCTGCCTGGAGGAGGCCGCCCAGCTGTCGTTCAACCTGACCGGCGGGGTGTACGTCAACCAGACGGCCGCCTTCTCCGACTTCCACGGCTCGGGCGGCAACCCGGCGGCCAACGCGGCCCTGTGCGACGCCGCGTTCGTGGCCAACCGCTTCCGGGTGGTGGAGGTGCGCCGCACCGCCCCGCAGGCCGCCGCCGAATAGGCGCGGGAAGCGGGCCGGCGGCGGCCGGCCCGCGTCCCCCAGGGGGCAGGGCCGGACACGGTGGTCCTTGGGACACCCGGCCGGGCGGCCGGCCCGGCCCGGCTCTGAAGGTGTCGCCGCGCACCCCTCAGGGAGCGCGGTGCGCCCCGGCCGTGGTGCTCCAGTGGTACAGCGTCATGGCCACGCTCGTCGCGAGGTTGTAGCTGGAGACCTGCGGGCGCATGGGCAGTGCCAGCAGGTGGTCGGTGCGGGCGCGCAGTGCGGCGGACAGGCCGCTGCGCTCCGAACCGAACGCGAGCACGGCGTCGTCGGGCAGCTTCACCCCGCGGATGTCCTCGCCCTCCGGGTCGAGGGCGAACAGCGGACCGGACGGCAGCTCGTCGACGGACAGCCGCTCGACGGCGGTCGCGAAGTGCAGCCCCGCCCCGCCGCGCACCACCGCCGGGTGCCAGGGGTCGAGGGTGCCGGTGGTGACGACACCCGTCACCCCGAATCCGGCGGCGAGCCGGACCACGGCCCCCGCGTTGCCGAGGTTGCGCGGCTGGTCGAGGACCACGACGGGCGCACCGCGGGGCACGCGGGTCAGGGCCCGCAGCTGGGCGTCGCGTTCGGGCCGTACGGCCAGGGCGGCCACGGCGGTGGGGTGCGGACGCGGTACGAGAGACGCGTACGCCTCCCGGGGCAGCTCGGTCAGCAGCGTCTCCAGCCGGCCCCGCACGTCCGGGGCCAGCTCGTCCGCCAGGGCGAGCGCCGCCCGCCGGTCGGCGGTGACGGCCATCCGGACGTCGGCGCCGAAGCGGATCGCGTGCTTGAGGGCGTGGAAGCCGTCGAGCAGCACGGCCGTGCCGGCGAGCCGGTGCCAGGCGGACAGGGGGTCGGTCATGCCCCGAAGCCTACGTGGGCGGGCCCGTCCCGCTCCGGTGAGCGCGGTCCCCCGGGCACCGTCCGCCCGCCGCGCAGGGGCAGACGTCCTCGCGCCCGTGCCGCCCAGCCGCCGAGCCGGCGCAGGAACGAGGTCGGCAGGAACACCGCGTCCGTCGCGATCATCGCCAGCGAGAAGAACGGCAGACCCAGCACCACCGCGATCACGGCGTGCTCGAACATCATGGCCGCCAGCAGCACGTTCTTCACCCGCCGGTTGAAGAGTGTGAACGGGAAGGCGACCTGCACGGCCACCGTCCCGTACGTCGCGAGCATCACCAGCGTGCCGTTGGCGGACAGCAGGTCGGCGAGTGCCGGCCAGGGCGAGAAGTAGTCGAGGTGCAGCGGGTAGTAGACGGCCGTCCCGTCCTGCCAGCGCGATCCCTGGATCTTGTACCACCCGGCCGTCGAGTAGATCAGGCAGGCCTCGGCCATGATCACGAGGAGCGCCGCGTTGTGCACGACGTTCGCGATCACGTCGAGCAGGATCCGCGGCTGTGCCGAAGCCCCCGCCTGCCGTCCGGCGAGCCACCACAAAGCCTGCGCGAGCCACACGCCCCACAGCAGAGCGGGCACCAGCCACTCGCTGTCGAGCCGTCCCGCCGCGGTCACCGCGGCCAGGGCCGCCCCGAGCACGGCCCACAGGACGGGGCCGGTCCGGTCAGGCCTGTGATCGCCCCGCGCGCGGGCCGCGCGGGTCCGCGCGGCCCGCCGCGCGTCCAGCGACCAGACCTGGCCGCAGCGTGTGAAGACCAGGTAGAGCGCCATCAGGTGCAGCACGTTGTCGCCGCCGTCGCCCATGAACACACTGCGGTTCTGCAGCGACAGCATGCCGGCCATGAAGAGCACGGACGCCGTACGGGTGCGCCAGCCCAGCACGAGCAGCAGGCTCGACAGGGCGGCCAGCAGATAGACGGCCTCGAACCACGGTCCGCCCCTGAACCACATCAGTGCCGAGAAGGCGCCGTTGCCCGACGTCAGCTGCCGGGCGAGGTCCCAGCTCCACGGGCCGTCGGGCCCGTACAGCTCCTCGCGGTGGGGGAACTCGCGCAGCAGGAACAGCAGCCACGTCGCCGGGAAGCCGATGCGTATCACGGCCGTCTGGTAGGGGCCGAGGGCCGCTCCGGTGACCCGGGCCAGGCCCTGCGAGAGGGGCAGCGAGAGGCGGTTCACCGCGCTCCTCCCTCCGTCTCGTCCGCGGACACCGGCCACCAGGGCAGCTCGTGGTAGGTGGGCGTGCCCGACACCTTCTCGTCGCTCCACGCGGGCGGGGGCACGTCGGTGGTACGGCTGCGGACCTGTACGCGTTCGACGGCACCGCCCGGACCGGCCGCGTGCACGCGGTTCAGGCGCAGCACGACGATGCGGCGCAGGTACTCTTCCGCCAGCTCGCCCCGCCGCCCCGCCGGGCGGTTGTCGTCGCCGTGCGAGGCGGCGACGAAGTCCCAGGCGCGGCGCAGCTCGTTCTGCTGGGTGTGGCTCGGCAGCGGGTTTCCCTCGATGGCCCGGCCGTCCTGGGCCGACAGGTCGTACCAGCCGGTGGTGCGGATGCCGCCGTCCGGCCTCCGGACCTGGGCCCGCGCCTGCACCGCGATGTTCTGCTGCAGCGGGTTCGGCGCGAAGAGCTTCCAGTTCTGCTCGAACTCCGGGTAGATCCACTCGTCCACGGCCTTGCCGTGTTCCTTCGTCACCGTGTTCGACGGAGCGACGTGCAGGAACAGCATGCCGAGGTGCACGCAGGCGACCGCCGCGACGACCGCGAGCGCCAGCGCCGCACCGATCCGGTAGCGCGGGGAGAGCGCGGCGATCCCGGTACGGGTCTCGGGCGGGGGTCCGGCGGGCCGGGTGGCGCCGGGCCACGCCGGCTCACGGCGCGGACCGGGCACGGACGCGCGGCCCGGGTCCGTGCCGGACTTGGGGTGGGACTCCGTCCCGGACCCGCGGGGGAACTCCGCCCCGGCCTCCCCGTAGGGCTCGGGCAGGGACTCGCGGTGAGGGCCCGTCCCGGCCTCGTGGTGGGGCTCCGGCACGGACTTGTGGGGCTCGGGCCCGGACCCGCGGCGGGGGGCGGACACGGCCGGGCCGGGTATCCGCCCGGGGCGGGGGGTCACCGGGCCTGTCGAGGCCGCCGTCCCGGCGCCGCGGGCGTCGGACGGCTCGCCTTCCGCCGCTCGCGGCCCGTCCCGCGGCCCGTCCGGGGGGCTCGAGTCCTCGTCGTACGCGTCCATCCGCCCGTTTCCCCGATTCCCATCCGTCGTCCGCCGGCCTGGCGGCCCGGTCACAGGCCGCTCGGTCACAGGGCCGCCCGGCACGGGCCGCCCGGCCGCGGATCGCCGGCGCGGCACCCCGCCCGGCGCTCGTCGTTCCGCGCGGCACCCCGCCCGGCGCTCGTCGTTCCGCGCGGCTCCCGGCACGGCGTCCGGCGTCCGGCGTCCGCACACGGTACTCACGCCCGCCCACCGGGCGCAGCCCCTGCCGCACCGCCGGCGAGGGCCCGGCCGCCTGCTCCTCCTGCCGTCCGCCGCCTCCTCCTGCCGTCCGTCCACAGGGGGCGGCCGGTTGTCCACAGCGGTTGACACCTTACGCGGGTCGCTCCACCATTGATGCGACGGACCGAACGATCGGTCGGGAGACGGCAGGAAGTCGAGGTCGAGGGAGACCGCATGGCGACAGCAGCCGCGCACCGGACGGCCCGCAGCGAGGCGCACGACGCCTCGGGCGACGCCGCGCACACCGATGCCCACCAGCAGGCATTCGACGCGGCGGTCGCCGCGGACGAGCGCATCGAGCCACGCGACTGGATGCCGGACGCCTACCGGGCGACGCTGGTCCGGCAGATCGCCCAGCACGCCCACTCCGAAATCATCGGCATGCAGCCGGAGGCCAACTGGATCACGCGTGCGCCGTCCCTGCGCCGGAAGGCCATCCTCATGGCCAAGGTCCAGGACGAGGCGGGACACGGGCTGTACCTGTACAGCGCGGCGGAGACCCTCGGCACCAGCCGCGAAGAACTGCTCGACAAGCTGCACAGCGGCCGCCAGAAGTACTCCTCGATCTTCAACTACCCCACGCTGACCTGGGCCGACGTCGGCGCCATCGGATGGCTAGTGGACGGCGCCGCGATCACCAACCAGGTCCCGCTGTGCCGCTGCTCCTACGGCCCGTACGCGCGCGCGATGGTCCGCATCTGCAAGGAGGAGTCCTTCCACCAGCGCCAGGGGTACGAGCTGCTGCTGGCCCTCAGCCGCGGCACGCCCGAGCAGCACGCGATGGCGCAGGACGCGGTGGACCGCTGGTGGTGGCCGTCGCTGATGATGTTCGGCCCGCCCGACGACGCCTCGCAGCACTCCGCGCAGTCCATGGCCTGGAAGATCAAGCGCCACTCCAACGACGAGCTGCGCCAGCGCTTCGTGGACATCTGCGTCCCCCAGGCCGCGTCCCTCGGCCTGACCCTCCCCGACCCCGACCTCGAGTGGAACGAGGAGCGGGGGCACTACGACTTCGGCGCCATCGACTGGACCGAGTTCTGGGAGGTCCTCAAGGGCAACGGGCCGTGCAACGAACAGCGCATCACCCAGCGCAGGCGGGCCCACGACGAGGGCGCGTGGGTACGGGAGGCAGCCGCGGCCTACGCGGCCAAGCACACCGGTGAGACGGGAGCGGAACGAGCATGACCAACACCGACTGGCCCCTGTGGGAGGTCTTCGTGCGCTCCCGGCGCGGCCTGTCCCACACCCACGCCGGCAGCCTGCACGCGCCGGACGCGGAACTGGCCCTGCGCAACGCGCGGGACCTGTACACCCGGCGCGGGGAGGGCGTGTCGATCTGGGTGGTGCCCTCCTCGGCGATCACCGCCTCCTCGCCGGACGAGAAGGACCCCTTCTTCGAACCGGCCGCCGACAAGCCCTACCGGCACCCGACCTTCTACGACATCCCGGAGGGGGTGAAGCACCTGTGACGACCACCGCCACCACCGCCGCCCTCGCCCTCGGCGACGACGCCCTGGTGCTCTCCCACCGCCTGGGCGAATGGGCGGGACACGCCCCCGTCCTGGAGGAGGAGGTCGCCCTCGCCAACATCGCGCTGGACCTGCTCGGCCAGGCCCGGGTACTGCTCTCGACGGCCGGGGACGAGGACGAACTGGCGTATCTGCGCGAGGAGCGCGCCTTCCGCAACCTCCAGCTCGTGGAGCAGCCGAACGGCGACTTCGCGCACACGATCGCCCGCCAGCTGTACTTCTCCACCTACCAGCACCTGCTGTACGGCCGGCTGGCCGACGGGGACGGCGACTTCGCACCGCTGGCCGGCAAGGCCGTCAAGGAGGTCGCCTACCACCGCGACCACGCCGAGCAGTGGACACTCCGGCTCGGTGACGGCACCGAGGAGAGCCACCGGCGGATGCAGCGCGCCTGCGAGGCGCTGTGGCGCTTCACGGGCGAGATGTTCGAGCCGGTGGATGGCCTGGACGTCGACTGGGAGGACCTGCGGGCCGCCTGGCTCGCCTCCGTCGGCGACGTGCTGGCACAGGCCACTCTGACGCTTCCCGAGGGCCCCCAGACGGGGGCCTGGTCGGCGGGCGCGGGCCGGCAGGGCCTGCACACCGAGCCGTTCGGGCGGATGCTCGCCGAGATGCAGCACCTGCACCGCAGCCACCCGGGGGCGGCATGGTGACCACGGCGACGACCCTGGAGGCCGAACTGCTGCGGCTCGCGGGTTCGGTGCCGGACCCGGAGCTGCCCGTGCTCAGCCTGGCGGAGCTGGGCGTCCTGCGGGCCGTGCGCCTGCGCGCCGCGGACGCGGTCGAGGTCGATCTGACCCCGACGTACACCGGCTGCCCGGCGATCGAGGCGATGTCCCTCGACATCGAGCGGGTGCTGCGCGAGCACGGCATGCGGGAGGTCACCGTCCGCACGGTGCTGGCGCCGGCCTGGTCCACGGACGACATCACCGACGAAGGGCGGCGCAAGCTCCAGGAGTTCGGCATAGCCCCCCCGCGCGTCCACGGCGCCTCCGGGCCGGTCGCACTCGGACTCGGCCCGACGCGCACGCTCTCCGGGCGGGGCCAGGACGCCGCGGCCGAACAGGCCCCCGTCCACTGCCCCCACTGCGGTTCGGACCGTACCGAGCTGCTCAGCCGGTTCTCCTCCACCGCGTGCAAGGCGCTGCGGCGCTGCCTCGCCTGCCGAGAACCCTTCGACCACTTCAAGGAGGTGTGATGGCCCGCTTCCACCCGCTGCCCGTGACCGCGGTCGACCGGCTCACCGACGACTCCGTCGCCCTGACCCTCGCGGTACCGCCCGGGCTGCGCGAGGAGTACCGGCACGCACCCGGCCAGCACCTGACACTGCGGCGCGTGGCCGACGGCGTGGAGATACGGCGGACGTACTCGATCTGCTCCCCCGCGCCCGCCCCCGGCGCGGACGGACCGCGGACGCTGCGGGTCGGGGTCCGCCTGGTGGACGGCGGCGCCTTCTCCACGTACGCGCTGAAGGAGATCAACGTCGGCGACGAGCTGGAGGTGATGACCCCGGCGGGCCGCTTCACGCTGGAACCCGCACCGGGTCTGTACGCCGCCGTCGTCGGCGGCAGCGGCATCACCCCGGTGCTGTCGATCGCCTCCACGCTGCTGGCGCGGGAGCCCGGCGCCCGCTTCTGCCTGATACGCAGCGACAGGACGACCGCCTCGACGATGTTCCTGGAGGAGGTCGCCGACCTGAAGGACCGCTACCCCGAGCGGCTCCAGGTCGTCACCGTGCTCTCCCGCGAGGAGCAGCAGGCCGGGCTGCCGTCCGGGCGGCTCGACCAGGGGCGCCTGACCCAGCTGCTTCCCGCACTCCTCCCGGTGGGGGAGGTGGCCGGCTGGTTCCTGTGCGGGCCGTACGGGCTGGTGGGGCAGGCCGAGCGGGCCCTGCGGAGTCTCGGGGTGACCAAGGCCAGGATCCATCAGGAGATCTTCCATGTGGACGGCGGCACGGCATCCGGCCCGGCGTCCACGGCCCCGGCGAACAGCACGGTGACCGTCCGGCTCGACGGCCGCGGCGGGACCTGGCCGGTCCGGGACGGCGAGACGCTGCTGGAGACGGTCCTGCGCAACCGGCCGGACGCGCCGTACGCCTGCAAGGGCGGCGTCTGCGGTACCTGCCGGGCCTTCCTGGTGGCCGGCGAGGTGCGCATGGACCGCAACTTCGCCCTGGAGCCGGAGGAGACGGAGGCGGGGTACGTGCTCGCCTGCCAGTCGCATCCGAGGACGGAGACCGTGGAGCTCGACTTCGACCGCTGACACCGCCTCAGCACGGCCCGGCCCCCTCCAGGCGCACCGCGCCCGGATGCGGCCGGTGCCCCGCGACCGGACGAACGCGTCGTGCCGGTGCGTTCCGATGACTCCGGACCGGGCGCACGTCGGGCGCACGCCAGGCGGTCACTCACAGGCGATCACCCGCCCCGACGCCGGCCCTGCCTCCGGTCCGGGGCCTCGGCCCCGTCCACCGGTCCCGGACCTCGGTGCGGGACCGGAGACAGCCGCCCCCCACTGCGGCCGGACCGAGGGCGGCCTTGACACAGCGTCGGTCAGAGGACGTGGCCGGACTTGCCCTCGTCGGTCACGACGGGGCGGCCCGAGGCGGCCCAGACCTGCATGCCGCCGTCGACGTTCACCGCGTCGACGCCCTGCTGGGCCAGGTACATCGCGACCTGGGCGGAGCGGCCGCCGGAGCGGCAGATCACATGGACCCGGCCGTCCTGCGGCGCGGCCTCGGTCAGCTCCCCGTACCGGGCGACGAACTCACTGATGGGGATGTGCAGCGCCCCTTCGGCGTGACCCGCCTGCCACTCGTCGTCCTCACGGACGTCCAGCAGGAAGTCGCCGTTCTTGAGGTCCGTGACCTGGACCGTGGGCACACCAGCTCCAAAATGCATGCCTCCGACGCTACCCGACCCGGCCGCCCGCGGGCCTCGCCGCAGCCGACAGCCCGGGCCACGGCAGCCGGGGGCGCGGCGCAGGGGCAGCCGCGTCAGCCCTGCGCCAGCAGCGCCGCCAGCTCGGCCTCCCGCCGGGCGACGTCGTTGCGCAGCTGCTCGCCGATCTCGTCCAGGAGGCGGTCGGGGTCGTCGGGGGCCAGCCGGAGCATCGCGGCGATCGCGCTCTCCTCCAGCTCCCGCGCCACCATGGTGAGCAGTTCCTTGCGCTCGGAGAGCCACTCCAGGCGGGCGTACAGCTCCTCGCCGGGGCTCGGGCGCTGCTCCGCGAGCTTCGGCCCGGCCGCCCACTCCCCGGCCAGCTCCCGCAGCTCCGCCGCGTCGCCGCGGGCGTACGCGGCGTTGACGCGGGTGACGAACTCCTCGCGCCGCTTGCGCTCGTCCTCCTCCTGCGCCAGGTCGGGGTGAGCCTTGCGGACCAGGTCCCGGTAGAGCCTGCGCGCCTCCTCGCCCGGGCGTACCCGCTGCGGGGGCCGCACGGGCTGGTCCGTCAGCATCGCGGCGGCCTCCGGGAACAGTCCGTCCCCGTCCATCCAGCCGTGGATCAGCTCCTCGACGCCGGGTATCGGCATCAGCCGTGCCCGGGCCTCCTCCGCCCTGCGCAGGTCCTCCGGGTCACCGGTGCGCGCGGCCCGGACCTCGGCTATCTGCGCGTCCAGCTCCTCGAGCCGGGCGTAGAGGGGGCCCAGCCTCTGCTGGTGCAGCCGGGAGAAGTTCTCGACCTCCACGCGGAAGGTCTCCACCGCGATCTCGTACTCGATGAGCGCCTGCTCGGCGGCCCGCACGGCCCGTTCGAGCCGCTCCTCGGGCCGTGCCGCACCGTCCTCGGACGTCGCCCGAGCCGCACCGGCGACACCATCCTGCTCAGCTTCCGGGGTCGTCACCCGACCAGCGTAGGCCACCAAATGGATGCCCCGGTTCCCAACGCGACGAAGGTGCCGCCGGCGCCCGCGACGAGTCCCCTCCGGACCCGGCTCTCACGGGCGTCGCCTCACCTGCCCGGCAGGCGGCGTTCAGGCGCCCGCCGGCCTCCTCACACCCCCGTCTCCGCCGCGATCCGGCCCGCGCGCACCGCCGTGACCAGCGCGGCGTGGTCGGCCTCCGTGCGGTCGGCGTAGGCGACGGCGAACGCGGCGACGGCCTCGTCCAGTTCCTCGCTCTTGCCGCAGTAGCCGGCGACCACCCGCGGGTCCGCGCTGTGGGAGTGGGCACGGGCCAGGAGGGCGCCGGTCATACGGCCGTAGTCGTCCATCTGGCCGGCGGCGAGCGCGGCCGGGTCGACGCTGCCCTTGCGGTTGCGGAACTGCCGCACCTGGTAGGGCCGACCGTCGACCGTCGTCCAGCCCAGCAGGACGTCGCTCACCACCTGCATGCGCTTCTGCCCGAGGACCACGCGCCGGCCCTCGTGCGCGACCTCGGGCACCTCCAGCCCGGCGGTCGCCAGATGCGGCACCAGCGCCGAGGCCCGCGCCTCCTTGACCTGCAGCACCAGCGGTTCGCCGCGGTGGTCCAGCAGCAGCACCACGTACGACCGTGTGCCCACGCTGCCGGTGCCGACGACCCGGAACGCGACGTCGTGCACCGCGTGACGGGCCAGCAGCGGCAGACGGTCCTCGGACAGGGTGGTCAGGTACTGCTCCAGTGACGCAGCCACCGCCGCGGCCTCCGCGTCCGGCACCCGGCGCAGCACCGGCGGGGTGTCGACGAAGCGGCGCCCGCCGTCCCCGGTGGCCTCGGTCGACTTGGCGGCGAAGCGCCCGCTGGTGTTGGCCCGCGCCTTCTCCGAGACCCGCTCCAGTGTGCCGAGCAGGTCGTGGGCGTCGGTGTGGGAGACGAGCTCCTCGTCCGCGATGGCGTTCCACGCGTCCAGGACCGGCAGCTTCGCCAGCAGCCGCATGGTGCGCCGGTAGGCGCCCGCCGCGTCGCGGGCGGCCTCCCGGCAACTGTCCTCGTCGCAGCCCGCCTCCCGGCCGGCGAGCACGATCGAGGCGGCGAGCCGCTTGAGATCCCACTCCCACGGACCCGGCACCGTCTCGTCGAAGTCGTTGAGGTCGATGACCAGGCCGCCGCGGGCGTCGCCGTACAGGCCGAAGTTGGCCGCGTGGGCGTCACCGCATATCTGGGCGGTGATCCCGGTCATGGGCGTGCGGGCGAGGTCGTGGGCCATGAGGCCCGCCGAACCCCGCAGGAAGGCGAAGGGCGTCGCCGCCATGCGCCCCACCCGGATCGGCGTCAGCTCGGGTATCCGGCCGGCGTTGGACTCCTCGACCGCCCTGACCGCGTCCGGGCGGGAGGCGTGCGGGTCGAACTCGGCGTGCGCCCGGCGCGGCACCCGGCGCCGCAGCGCCTTCCCCTCTTCCTTGGGCGTCCCTTCGGCGGGCCACTTCGCGAAGCCCCGCACCCGGGGCAGCCGGCGCCCGTTCGTCTGTGCCATGTCCGACCTGCCCGTGTCCGACCTGTCCGTGTCCGGCTCCGCACGCGGTTCGGACCGCGCGGCCGCCTCCCTGTCCGTCGTCCCGACCGGCCCCGGCACCACGTCCGGCCCCGGCACGATGACCGGCTCCGGCACCGCCACTGCCACTGCCCCCACTGCGACTTCGGTCACCACGACCGCCTCCCCCGAGCACGCACGAACATCGACGCGAGGCGACCGTACCGCCGACGGCTCACGCACGTCAGACCCTGTGGACAACTCCGCCCAGGGTGCACGGCCGGCGTCCCCACCGCCACCGGAGACCGGCGGCCGAGGGCGCTCCGAGCCGGCCGGCCCCTCCGCAACCGCCCGGCCGTCCCGACCCCATGGACCGCACCTGTGATGAGCATCACCCGAGGCCGGAGTCGCACGAACATGCGAAAGCCCCGCAGGTCCGAGACCTGCGGGGCTTTCAGCTGTGCGCGAGGGGGGAGTTGAACCCCCACGCCCTTGCGGGCACTGGAACCTGAATCCAGCGCGTCTGCCTATTCCGCCACCCGCGCATTGGGTGTGTCCTCCGGCTCAGGCCCGGTGTTTTCCGGTGCCACCGCCTTCCGACATGCAGAACATTAGCACGTCCCGGAGGGTGGATTCACATCCCTTCCCCGGGGCCCTCCCGGAGCCCGCGCGCGGCCGGACGGCGAACCGGCACCCGCCTGACCTGCGCACCAGCGCAAACCGGCCCGGCACGACCGGCGCCGGCCCGACCCGCTCACCGGTGCGACGTCGGCCCGCGGACCGGCACCGGCCGGCCCGCACCGGGCCCGGGCAGAACCGCACACGCCGGAAAGCCCCCGCATCCCGTCCCGCCCCCGCCGAGCCCCTCTCCCGCCCCCGTCCGGCAGGAACTTCCGGGCCTCCCGCCTCGTATCAAGGAGTGCCGGCTCGCGTCTCAACCTCGTACCGGTCGCGCCCGACGCCCCCGGAGCGGACGAGGCGCGCTCCCGGGTGCGGGACACTGGTCTGCGGCCGCCTCTACGATCCTGGGCAGAAGTACGCGTAGGACTGCTTCCCGGTGGTTGGGAGAGGAGCTTCGCGGGGAACCTCGGAGGCAGCTCCGCGAGTGCCTCGGGACGTGGCACCGCGCACCACCTCGTAAGCCGCCGACACCCGTCGGCGGGGCCGACAGGGGGAACCAGCCGATTGACCGGCGCGTGGATACGATCAGTAAGCAGTACCAGGTAAGCAGTACGCAGCAGCACAACGGCAAGATCCGCAACACCGGCGAGACCCGGCACGACGGAAACGACGGAGGAGGTGCCCCATGGGAGTCCTGAAGAAGTTCGAGCAGCGTCTCGAAGGTCTGGTCAACGGCACCTTCGCCAAGGTCTTCAAGTCCGAGGTCCAGCCCGTGGAGATCGCCGGCGCGCTCCAGCGCGAGTGCGACAACAACGCGACGATCTGGAACCGCGACCGCACGGTCGTCCCCAACGACTTCATCGTGGAACTCAGCGCGCCGGACTACGAGCGCCTGAGCCCCTACTCCGGCCAGCTCGGCGACGAACTGGCCGGGATGGTGCGCGACTACGCCAAGCAGCAGCGCTACACCTTCATGGGACCGATCAAGGTCCACCTGGAGAAGGCGGACGACCTCGACACCGGCCTGTACCGGGTGCGCAGCCGTACGCTCGCCTCCTCCTCCAGCCAGCAGGCCCCCTCCGCCCCGCCCGGGCGGCCGGGCCCCGGCGCCCAGGGCGGGTACGGCTACCCGCCGGCCGCCGGGCCCGCCGGAGCGCCTGCCATGCCGTCCGCGCCGCCGCCCGGCTCGGGCCCGGGCGGCTACGGCTACCCGCAGCCCGCCGCGCAGCGGCCCCCGGCCGCCCCGGTGGCCGGCGGGCGGACCCGCCACTGGATCGAGATCAACGGCACTCGCCACCAGATCTCCCGTCCGACGCTGGTGCTGGGCCGCAGCACCGACGCCGACGTGCGGATCGACGACCCCGGCGTCTCACGCCGGCACTGTGAGATCCGGACCGGAACGCCCTCGACGATCCAGGATCTCGGGTCCACCAACGGCATCGTGGTGGACGGGCAGCACACCACCCGCGCTACGCTCCGCGACGGCTCGCGGATCGTCGTGGGCAGCACCACCGTTATCTATAGGCAAGCCGAAGGGTGAAGCGGGGGCAATGTCAGAGCTGACCCTCACGGTCATGCGGCTGGGTTTCCTGGCCGTACTGTGGCTGTTCGTGATCGTGGCCGTGCAGGTCATCCGGAGCGACCTGTTCGGTACGCGTGTCACCCAGCGGGGGGCCCGCCGGGAGGCCGGACGGCCGCAGCAGGCCGCGCGCCAGGCCGCGCCTCCGCAGCAGCGCGGTCAGCAGGGCGGCGGCCGCCAGCGCCGCAACGCCCCCACCAAGCTCGTGGTGACCGAGGGCACCCTCACCGGCACCACGGTCGCGCTGCAGGGCCAGACCATCACCCTGGGCCGTGCGCACGACTCCACGATCGTGCTGGACGACGACTACGCCTCCAGCCGTCATGCCAGGATCTATCCGGACCGCGACGGCCAGTGGATCGTCGAGGACCTCGGATCCACCAACGGCACGTACCTGGACCGGTCGCGGCTGACGACTCCCACACCGATCCCGCTGGGCGCGCCGATCCGCATCGGCAAGACCGTCATCGAGCTGCGGAAGTAGTGCTACATCATGAGTGAGCGCGAGCGGAGCGAGCACGCAGTGGCGGCCGGCACCCCGGGCCCCGGCGCGCTCCCGACCGGAGGGTGGGCAGTGTGGCTCGACACGATCGGCTGTACCCGGAGCCGGCGGGCGAGGTGCGCATGAGTCTGTCACTGCGCTTCGCCGCCGGATCGCACAAGGGCATGATCCGCGAGGGCAACGAGGACTCCGGTTACGCCGGTCCGCGCCTGCTCGCGATCGCCGACGGCATGGGCGGCCAGGCCGCCGGCGAGGTGGCCTCCTCCGAGGTGATCTCCACCATCGTGCCCCTGGACGACGACATCCCGGGCTCCGACGTGCTCACCTCGCTCGGCGCGGCCGTGCGGCGCGCCAACGACCAGCTGCGCTCGATGGTCGAGGAGGACCCCCAGCTCGAGGGCATGGGCACCACGCTCACCGCCCTGCTGTGGACCGGGCAGCGGCTCGGCCTCGTGCACGTCGGCGACTCGCGCGCCTACCTGCTGCGCGACGGCGTGCTGACGCAGATCACGCAGGACCACACCTGGGTGCAGCGCCTGGTCGACGAGGGCCGCATCACCGAGGAGGAGGCCAGCACCCACCCGCAGCGCGCCCTCCTCATGCGGGCCCTCGGCAGCGGCGACCACGTCGAGCCCGACCTGTCGATCCGCGAGGTCCGCGCCGGCGACCGCTACCTGATCTGCTCCGACGGCCTGAGCGGCGTCGTCTCCCACCAGACGATGGAGGAGACCCTCGCCAGCTACCAGGGCCCCGAGGAGACCGTGCAGGAGCTCATCCAGCTCGCGCTGCGCGGCGGCGGCCCGGACAACATCACCGTCATCGTCGCCGACGTCCTCGACCTCGACACCGGTGACACCCTCGCCGGGCAGCTCTCCGACACTCCGGTCGTGGTGGGCGCGGTCGCCGAGAACCAGAGCCACCTGCAGGACAACGGCATCATGCAGACCCCGGCCGGCCGCGCCGCCGGTCTCGGCCGGCAGGTGCCCGGACAGGGCGGCGGAGGCGGTGAGTTCGGCCCGCCCGGCTCCGGCGACACCACGGGCTACGTCCCGGCGGCCGGCTTCGGCGGCTACGGCGACGAGGACTTCGTCAAGCCGCGGAAGAACCGCAGGTGGCTGAAGCGATCCTTCTACACCGTGCTCGCCCTCGGCGTCATCGGCGGCGGCCTGTACGGCGGTTACCGCTGGACGCAGACGCAGTACTACGTCGGCACCAACGACGAGCACGTCGCGCTGTACCGGGGCATCAGCCAGGACCTGGCCTGGGTCAAGCTGTCGAAGGTCGAGAAGGATCACCCCGAGATCGAACTCAAGTACCTGCCGCCCTACCAGCAGAAGCAGGTCAAGGCGACGATCGCGGCGGGTGGTCTGGCGGCCGCCCAGAAGAAGATCGACGAGCTCTCGGTGCAGGCCTCGGCGTGCCAGAAGGAGTCCGAGGTCCGCACCCTCGAGAGCCAGAACGCCAAGACGGCTCAGGGCGTGGCCGCGAAGCCGGCCCAGGGTGTGGCCGGTCACACCGCGGGAACCACCCGCGTCTCCCTCACGTCCAAGGCGACACCCACGCCGAACCCGTCGGCGTCGAAGCCATCGGAGTCCCCGTCCACGTCCCCGTCCGCGACCGCGCCCACTCCCAGCCCCGGCCCCACTCTCTCGGAGGAAGAGCAGAAGGTCGTCTCGCTGTGCGGTAAGCAGTAGGCAAGCCGTGAGAGGCCCTGTCACACGATGAGCAGTACTTCCAACACGTCGACGCACCACACGTCCACGATCGGCGCCATCGGCGCGCCCAGCAGGCGCAACACCGAGCTCGCGCTGCTGGTGTTCGCCGTCGCCATCCCGGTGTTCGCCTACGCCAACGCGGGCCTGGCCATCAACGGCTCGGTGCCGGCCGGCCTGCTGAGCTACGGCCTGGGCCTCGGCCTGCTGGCCGGCGTCGCCCACCTCGTCGTGCGGAAGTTCGCCCCGTACGCGGACCCGTTGCTGCTGCCGCTGGCCACGCTGCTGAACGGCCTCGGTCTGGTCGTGATCTGGCGGCTGGACCAGTCCAAGCTGCTGCAGGCCATCGGCCAGGGCGGCGACAAGGCCCCCAAGCAGCTGATGTACACGGCGATGGGCATCGCGCTGTTCGTCGTGGTGCTGATGTTCCTCAAGGACCACCGCGTCCTGCAGCGCTACACCTACATCTCCATGGTGGGCGCGCTGCTGCTGCTGCTCCTGCCGCTCGTCCCCGGGCTCGGCGCGAACATCTACGGCGCCAAGATCTGGATCCAGATCGGCAGCTTCACCATCCAGCCGGGTGAGTTCGCCAAGATCGTGCTGGCGATCTTCTTCGCCGGCTACCTGATGGTGAAGCGCGACGCGCTGGCCCTCGCCAGCCGCCGCTTCATGGGCCTGTACCTGCCGCGCGGCCGCGACCTCGGCCCCATCCTGGTCGTCTGGTTCATCTCGATCCTCATCCTGGTGTTCGAGACCGACCTCGGTACGTCCCTGCTGTTCTTCGGAATGTTCGTCATCATGCTGTACGTCGCCACCGAGCGGACCAGCTGGATCGTCTTCGGTCTCCTGATGTCCGCGGTGGGCGCGGTCGGCGTGGCGTCCTTCGAACCGCACGTGCAGCAGCGCGTCCAGGCCTGGCTCGACCCGATGAAGGAGTACACGCTCTCCCGCCAGGGGGTCGCGGGCCACTCCGAGCAGGCCATGCAGGCGCTGTGGGCGTTCGGCTCCGGCGGCACCCTCGGCAGCGGCCTGGGCCAGGGCCACTCGGACCTCATCCGGTTCGCCGCCAACTCCGACTTCATCCTCGCCACCTTCGGCGAGGAACTGGGCCTCGCCGGCATCATGGCCGTCCTGCTCATCTACGGCCTGATCGTGGAGCGCGGCGTGCGCACCGCGCTCGCCGCCCGCGACCCGTTCGGCAAGCTCCTCGCCATCGGCCTGTCCGGCGCCTTCGCGCTGCAGGTGTTCGTCGTCGCCGGCGGTGTGATGGGCCTGATCCCGCTGACCGGTATGACCATGCCCTTCGTGGCGTACGGCGGTTCCTCCGTCATCGCCAACTGGGCCCTCGTCGGCATCCTGATCCGGATCAGCGACACCGCCCGCCGCCCGGCGCCCGCCCCCGCCTCCAACCCCGACGCCGAGATGACCCAGGTGGTCCGCCCGTGAACAAGCCCCTGCGCCGGATCGCGATCTTCTGCGGCCTGCTGGTGCTGACGCTGCTCATCCGCGACAACTGGCTCCAGTACGTCAAGGCCGACAGCCTGAAGGACGACGACAAGAACCGCCGCGTCACCATCGCGCGCTACGCCACACCGCGCGGCGACATCATCGTCGGCGGCAAGGCCATCACCGGGTCCACGGAGACGAAGAGCAACGGGCTCAACGACCTGAAGTACAAGCGCACGTACAAGAGCGGCCCCATGTGGGCGCCCGTCACCGGGTACGCCTCGCAGGCCTTCGGCGCCAACCAGCTGGAGTCCCTCGAGGACGGCATCCTCACCGGCAACGACGACCGGCTCTTCTTCCGCAACACCCTGGACATGATCACGGGCAAGCCGAAGCAGGGCGGAAACGTCGTCACGACCCTCAACGCGGCCGCGCAGAAGGCCGCGTACGACGGTCTGAAGAAGCGCGGCAAGGGCGCCGTCGTCGCCCTCGAACCCTCCACCGGCAAGATCCTGGCGCTGGCCTCCTACCCGTCGTACGACCCCTCGTCGTTCGCCGGCACGTCCGACTCGGACGCCGAGGCCTGGCAGAAGCTGCAGAAGAAGCAGAACCCGAACGACCCGATGCTGAACCGGGCGCTGCGCGAGGTCTATCCCCCCGGCTCCACCTTCAAGGTGGTCACCGCGGCCGCCGCGCTGGAGAACGGCCTGTACTCGTCGGCCGACGAGAAGACCGACTCGCCGCTGCCGTGGATCATGCCGGGCACCACGACGCCGCTGAAGAACGAGGGCAACATCCCCTGCGAGAACGCGACCATGCGGGAGGCCCTGCGGGTGTCCTGCAACAGCGTCTTCGGCAAGATCGGCGCCGACCTGGGCAACGACAAGATGCTGGAGGAGGCGAAGAAGTTCGGCTTCACCGCCGAGCAGTTCACGCCGGTCCGCTCCAGCGCCTCGGTCTTCTCCGGGGACATGAACGACTCGCAGACCGCGCTGTCCTCGATCGGCCAGTACAACACCGCCGCCACCCCGCTGCAGATGGCCATGGTCGCCTCGGCCATCGCCAACGACGGCAAGCTGATGAAGCCGTACATGGTCGACATGCTGCAGTCGCCGAACCTCGACCCGCTCAGCAGGACGGAGCCGCAGGAGCTCAGCCGGCCGCTGTCGGCGCGGAACGCCCAGATCCTGCAGGCCATGATGGAGACGGTCGTCAAGGACGGCACGGGCAAGAGCGCACAGATCGACGGCGTCACCGTGGGCGGCAAGACCGGTACCGCCCAGCACGGTGTCGACAACAGCGAGAAGCCGTACGCCTGGTTCATCTCCTACGCCAAGGGCGCCGACGGCAGTTCGCCGGTCGCCGTGGCCGTGGTGGTCGAGGACGAGCAGGCCAACCGTGGCGACATCTCCGGCGGCGGCCTCGCGGCGCCGATCGCGAAGAGCGTGATGGAGGCGGTCGTCGACGGCAAGAAGTGACTCCTGTCACGCCCCCTTCACATCGGTGCACGTTGCGATACCGGTCCTGTATCGGGTGACGGGCTTGGCCAGGTCACGGAAGGCGAGCCGGGTACGGTATGCCCGGACGGCAGTCTCCGGCGGCACACAGGTGCCGGTCGGGACCGACGGAGAGGGCTGGTAGGTAGCTATGGAAGAGCCGCGTCGCCTCGGCGGCCGGTACGAACTGGGCCAGGTGCTCGGCCGTGGTGGCATGGCGGAGGTGTACCTCGCGCACGACACCCGGCTGGGCCGCACCGTGGCGGTGAAGACGCTGCGGGCCGACCTCGCCCGCGACCCGTCGTTCCAGGCCCGGTTCCGCCGGGAGGCCCAGTCGGCCGCCTCGCTCAACCATCCCGCGATCGTCGCGGTCTACGACACGGGCGAGGACTACATCGACGGGGTCTCGATCCCGTACATCGTGATGGAGTACGTCGACGGGTCGACGCTCCGTGAGCTGCTGCACAGCGGCCGCAAGCTGCTGCCCGAGCGGGCCATGGAGATGACCATCGGCATCCTCCAGGGCCTCGAGTACGCCCACCGCAACGGCATCGTCCACCGCGACATCAAGCCGGCCAACGTCATGCTGACGCGCAACGGTCAGGTCAAGGTGATGGACTTCGGCATCGCCCGCGCCATGGGCGACGCCGGCATGACGATGACGCAGACGGCCGCCGTCATCGGCACCGCCCAGTACCTCTCCCCCGAGCAGGCCAAGGGCGAGCAGGTCGACGCGCGGTCCGACCTGTACTCGACGGGCTGCCTGCTGTACGAGCTGCTGACCGTCCGCCCGCCCTTCGTCGGCGACTCCCCGGTCGCGGTCGCCTACCAGCACGTCCGCGAGGAGCCCCAGCCGCCGAGCGTCTTCGACCCCGAGATCACGCCCGAGATGGACGCGATCGTGATGAAGGCGCTCGTCAAGGACCCGGACTACCGGTACCAGTCCGCCGACGAGATGCGCGCCGACATCGAGGCATGCCTCGACGGCCAGCCGGTCGCGGCCACCGCCGCGCTCGGCGCGGTCGGCTACGGCGGCTACCACGACAACCAGGCGACGACCGCGCTGCGCTCGGATTCCGGGCCCGTGGGCGCCACGACGATGCTGCCGCCGATGAACCCGGACGACGGCGGCTTCGGCTACGACGAACGCCCCGACCGGCGGCGCCAGAAGCAGTCCAGCAACACCTCGACGATCCTGCTGGTCGTCGCCGGCGTGCTGGTCCTCATCGGCGCCATCCTCATCGGCAAGTGGGCCTTCAGCGGCGACGGCTCGGCGGCCAAGGTGCCCGTGCCCAACTTCGTCGACCAGACGCAGAGCGACGCACAGCGGTCGGCGGAGAACGTCGACCTGAAGGTGGCGTTCACTCAGAAGCCGTGCGAGAACCAGCCCAAGGGCAGGGTCTGCTCGCAGAACCCGCAGCCCGACACCGACGTGAAGAAGGGCACCACCATCAACCTGGTGCTGTCCACGGGCGCGCCGAAGGTGGCGGTGCCCAGTGTGCTCGGCCTCGACGTCGACGAGGCCCGCTCGAAGCTCGAGGGCGACAAGTACCAGTTCAAGGTCGACACCAAGACGCGGGAGTCCACGGAGGAGGAGGGCACCGTCCTGGAGCAGGACCCCGTCACCGGCGAGGAGGTCCAGAAGGGGTCGACGATCACCCTCATCGTGGCCAAGGCCGTCGAGAGGTCCACGGTCCCCGACGTCTCGGGGCAGGGCTGTGACGCCGCCAAGCAGCAGATGCAGGCCAGCAACCTGACCGGCGAATGCGTCGAGGTGGACAACAACGACCCCAACAAGGCGGGCAAGGTCATCCAGACCGTCCCGGGCATCGGTCAGCAGGTCGACAAGAACTCCAAGGTGCAGATCCAGATCGGCAAGCAGGTCCAGCAGAAGACGCCGGTGCCCGAGGTCCGCGGCGGGACCGTGGCCCAGGCCCGGCAGACGCTGGCCGCGGCGGGCTTCACCAACGTCCAGATCGCCCCGGGCAGCGACGGGAGCGACAACGCGCTGGTCATCGACCAGGACCCGAAGCCCGGTCAGCAGGTGGACAACCCCGGTGGCACGCAGATCACCCTGAAGACCATCGGCGGCGGCGGGAACAACGGCGGAGGCGGCGGAAACGGCGGCTTCTTCGGCGGTGGGACCGGCTGACAAGACGCCGTATCCCCCTCGGCACCGGGCCCCGGCACCCTCCAGGAGGGTGCCGGGGCTCCGTCGTCACGTCACGGCCGGTCGCTGCCCCGGCGGGACCCGGTCCGGCCGCGCTCCTCGGGAGCGTCGGCCCGCCGGTTCCCGCGCGGCCTCAGCGCAGTTCCTTCGGCGGCGTCCGCTCGCTGTCGACCTTGTCGACGCGCTCCAGTTCGCCCCACACCACGTACCGGTACCGGCTCGTGTAGACCGGGGTGCAGGTCGTCAGGGTGATGTAGTGGCCGGCCTTCTTCACGCCCGACTCCTTGGGGACCGCCGTCAGCACCTCGACGTTGTACTTCGAGGTCTCGGGGAGGATGGCGTAGACCTTGTAGACGTACCACTTGTCCTTCGTCTCGAAGACGATCGGGTCGCCCTTCCGCATCTTGTCGATGTTGTGGAACTTCGCACCGTGGCCGTCGCGGTGGGCGGCGAGCGTGAAGTTTCCGTTCTTGCCGGTCATCGGCAGGGTCGCCTTGACGGGGTCCGTGTAGTAGCCGGCGACGCCGTCGTTGAGGATCTTGGCGGTGGTGCCCTTCTCGACCAGCACGTCGCCGCTCTTCATGGCCGGCACGTGCAGGAAGCCGATGCCGTCCCCGCTGTCGAACGCGGCGGGGCCGCCGGGCTGGTGGGCCCAGGTGTCGCGGACCTTGTCGGCCTGCTGGCCGGCCTCGCGGTCGGCGACGACGTTCGTCCACCACAGGGAGTAGACGACGAACAGGCCGAGGACGAGTCCCGCCGTGATGAGGAGTTCACCGAGGACGCTGACCGCCAGGGCCAGCGGGCCGGGGCGGCGCCGGGGTCCGGCGGCGGACGCGTCACCGCGCCGTTCGGTTCCGTCGGTGTGCTCTGCGGTGTCGTCCGCGGTCGCTGCCACTGTTCATCTGCCCTTTAACTGACGAGCGCATCCGGCTTGCCCTTGCTGCGCGGCCGTTCCTCGACCATCTTGCCCCAGACGATCAGCCGGTACTTGCTGGTGAACTCAGGTGTGCAGGTGGTCAGCGTGATGTAGCGACCGGATCGGGTGAACCCCGACCCCCTGGGGATGGGATCGAGGACGGTCGTGTTGCTCGGCGACGTGACGGGAAGCATCGACGCCATCTTGTAGACGAAGTACGTGTCCTGGGTCTCGACGACGATCGCGTCGCCGGGCTGGAGCCTGTTGATGTAGCGGAACGGCTCGCCGTGCGTGTTGCGGTGGCCCGCCAGACCGAAGTTGCCGGACTCCGCGTCCGGCATCGCCGTGGTGAGCGGGTCCTCGGCGTAGTGCCCGACCATGCCCTTGTCGAGCACCCTGGTCTTGCTGATGCCCTCGGCGATCGGCACGACCACGTCGAGCTTGGGGATGTGCAGGATGGCGAAGCCCTGCCCCGGCTCGAACGTCCCCGGGTTGCGTCTGCCGCTCGCCCAGTCGTCCTGCAGCTGGTGCGCCTCGCTGCCCGCCTGGGCGTGGGCGCGGATGTTGGTCCACCACAGCTGGTACGTGACGAACAGCAGCATCACCACGCCGGTGGTGATGAACAGCTCGCCGACGATGCGGCTGGCGATGACGCCCGGGCTGGGCCTGCGGGCCCGCGCCAGACGCCTGGCCTCCACACGGGACAGGGGTGCGGAACGGCTGCCCCTGTTCCCGTCCCCCTCTCCGGCAGGTGCCTCGGAGGTACCGCCACGACGCCCGTGGCGGGCCTTGGCGGCCTTTCTGCGGGCAGCGCGCCCTCCCGGCGTCGGTGCGGTGCCCCCCGTGGCCCGTGGGGCCTCTGAGGCGGCCGGAGACCCGGACCCGGTCCGGTCCGACGGCGGACCGGGGATCCGCAGCGCGACGGTCTCCTCGTCGGCCGGCGGCAGGTACGGCGCTCCTGAGGGCTCTTCGCCGGGGGAGGCGTACGGAACCCCCGGAGAACCGTCGCCCGGGGAGGCCCACGCCGCCGACGACGATCCGCCGGCCTCGGACGGGTACGGCGCCGGCGGTCCCTCGTCGCCGTACGGGTACGGCGACGCGTACCGCTCCTGCGCCGAGCCCTGTGCCCCGGGGCCGTACCACTGCCCCGCGAACGCGCCCGGCTCCCCGTACGACTGCCGCCCGTACGAGGTGCCGGACTCGCGCTCCGGGCGCAGCGCGGTCACGCCGTGGCCCTGCCCACCACCGGGGCCAGCCCCGCCGACCTCGCCACCGCTCCGCCGTCGCCGCACTCCACCAGCCAGTTGGCCAGCATCCGGTGTCCGTGCTCGGTCAGCACCGACTCGGGGTGGAACTGCACGCCCTCCACGCGGTGTTCCCGGTGGCGCAGGCCCATGATGATGCCGTCGTGCGTGCGCGCCGTGACCTCGAGCTCGGCCGGTACGGTCGCCGGCTCGGCGGCCAGGGAGTGGTAGCGCGTCGCCGTGAACGGCGTGGGCAGGCCCGCGAAGACGCCCTTGCCCTCGTGCTCCACCAGCGACGTCTTGCCGTGCAGCAGCTGCGGCGCCCGGTCGACGACACCGCCGTACGCCACCTGCATCGACTGCATGCCCAGGCACACGCCGAAGACGGGCACACCGGTGGCGGCGCAGTGGCGCACCATCTCGATGCAGACCCCCGCCTCCTCCGGCTTGCCCGGCCCGGGCGACAGCAGCACCCCGTCGAAGCCGTCCTGTGCGTGCGCCGTCGACACCTCGTCGTTGCGCACGACCTCGCACTCGGCACCCAGCTGGTAGAGGTACTGGACGAGGTTGAAGACGAAGCTGTCGTAGTTGTCGACGACGAGAATCCGCGCGCTCACTGGTTGTCCACCGTCACATCGTTGAAGGGAAGCAGCGGCTCGGCCCAGGGGAAGACGTACTGGAAGAGGACGTAGACCACGGCCAGAACCAGCACCAGTGAGATCAGCGCCCTGACCAACGCGTTACCCGGCAGATGCCGCCAGATCCAGCCGTACATGCCGTCCCTTCCGTCGCACCACGGCACCAGACTCACGCCGTACGCCACCAGACTAACGGCGCGGCGGCTCCGGTTTCCCGGCCTCCGCGGGCTTGTTCCACGTGAAACCGAGGCATCGTCCGGGTGTTCGTGCGCAGGCCTGCCGGGTGACCGCCCGCGAATACGGTCGCCCGTCCTATTCGGCGGGCTGCGCGTAGTGGAGGTCGACCGCTCCGGAATAGCCGGGCAGCGTCACCGTGCCGTCCTCGGTGACCTTCCAGCCGAGACCGTAGACGTTGACGTAGACCATGTAGTTCTGGATCGCCGGGGAGTCGGCGAGCGCCCGCTTCAGCCGGTCCGGGTCGCCGACCGCCGTGATCTTGTACGGCGGCGAGTAGACGCGGCCCTGGAGGATCAGCGTGTTGCCCACGCAGCGCACCGCGCTGGTGGAGATCAGCCGCTGGTCCATGACCTTGATGCCCTGGGCGCCGCCTTGCCACAGCGCGTTGACGACGGCCTGGAGGTCCTGCTGGTGGATGACCAGGTAGTCGGGCTGCGGCTCAGGGTAGCCGGGCAGCTTGGCGGTGGCGTTGGGGGGCGCGTCGTTCAGCGTTACGGTGATCGCCCTGCCCTTGAGCGGCCGGGTGCCGGCGTTCTTCTCCAGTCCGGCGAGCAGGTCGTCCTGGGCCCGGGTGCTGCCGTTGTCGCGCTCGGCGAGCGTCTCGACGTCGTCGCGCAGGGCCGCGTTGGAGTCGTCCAGCTCCTTGTTCTTGTGGCTGCGCTCCTGGACCAGGTCGGACAGCTTCAGCAGGGACGTGTCCGTGCGGATGTTGGTGCCCTTCGCCGTGTCGAAGCTCGTGAAGAACAGGAGCCCGGCGAGGGCGAAGACTGCACCGGTGAGGATCCGCACGGGCCTGGGACGGCGGGTGCGGGCGGGGGTGGAACTCGCCCCGGGGGAGTCGGCAGAATTGCTCAACGTACCCTTATCTCCTTCGGCGCCACGGAAGCACTACGCTAACGGACGCCCGGGAAAGTGCTCAGCGTCCCCTTGTACGCTGCCCCGAGCCAGCCCAGTTCCCTGCGCGGCCACGCAGCGCATCGACAGGAGAGACCCTCGTGCCGAAGTCACGTATCCGCAAGAAGGCCGACTACACGCCGCCGCCGGCGAAGCAGGCTGCGAGCATCAAGCTGGAGAGCCGCAGCTGGGTCGCGCCCGTCATGCTGGCCATGTTCCTCATCGGCCTGGCCTGGATCGTCGTCTTCTACGTGACCGACGGCTCGCTGCCCGTCGACGCCCTGGACAACTGGAACATCGTGGTGGGCTTCGGCTTCATCGCCGCCGGGTTCGCCGTCTCCACCCAGTGGAAGTGACGGCCTCCCGGACGGGAGAGCGGTGGGTTCCCCTTTCGCCGCGGTGACCCTTTGGTCCGCACATGGGGTGATCTGCGGTTCCTCTTCGGCCGGGGAAGAGAATCACGGCCGGGGCGAAGTCGCCCGTGGGCCCGCCCCGGCTGGGAAGCAGGCACCTGAGGACCGTCGCGCGCCGTGAGAATCGGGGTCGGTTTCTCGTTGAACGGAGCCCTGCCGGGGGTCGTCCGACGAGTTATCCACAGCTCCGGTCGAATTTCCACACTCACCTGGGGAAAAGCCAGCCGATCTGTGGATAACCCGTTGAGCATTGACGCCGGTACGACTGTCGCACCACATCGGGAAGATCCCAGCACATCACCTCTGACCTGCACAGACACAGGTGAGCGAACAGAGGCACAGATGTTCCCGCACCGTGTGCACAGGACCCGGCACACGCTGTGGACAACGGTTCGGCCTCAGGCCAGCTGGGCCGTTCTCACCAGGGCAAGGACCACCGCGACCCCCAGCACCAGGGCACAGACCCCGTACTGGATCAGGTCCCGGTGCCGGCGCGGGGCGTGGACCATCGCGTAGCCCACCACGGCACCGGCGACCAGGCCACCGATGTGCGCCTGCCAGGCGATGTTGCTCCACCCGAAGGTGACGATCAGGTTGATCACCAGCAGAGCGATGATCGGCCGCATGTCGTAGTTCAGCCGGCGCATCAGGATCGCGGTCGCGCCGAAGAGACCGAAGATCGCGCCGGAGGCCCCGAGCGAGGGCTGGTTCGGGGCGGCGATCAGATAGGTGAGGGCACTGCCCGCCAGCCCCGCGGTGAAGTAGAGCGCGAGGTAGCGGGCCCGGCCGAGGGCCGCCTCCAGCGGGCCGCCGATCCACCACAGGCTGAGCATGTTGAACAGGATGTGCAGGTGGCCGCCGTGCAGGAACATCGACGTCAGCAGCCGGTACCACTGGCCCTGCGCGATCCCCTGCGGTGAGCCGAGCGACGGGACGTACGCCTGGCCGATCAGGTCCAGCCGGTCGGTGAAGCGGGCGCCGACCACGAGCTGGGCGAGGTACAGGGCCAGGTTCACACCGATGAGGATCTTGGTGGCCAGCCGCGGGTCGGAGCTCACCCTGCCGCCCGCGAGCGTGCGCGGCCGGGAGGCGTCCGGGGCGTGGCCCGTCCCGGACCCGGAGCGGACGCAGTCCGGGCACTGGAAACCCACCGAGGCGCTCACCATGCACTCCGGGCAGATGGGCCGCTCGCAGCGGGTGCAGCGCACGCCGGTCTCACGGCCGGGGTGGCGGTAGCAGGTGGGCAGTACGTGGGCGTCCTGCGGGCCCTGCGGGTTGCCTGGCGCCTGTTCCATGCCGATCCCCTCGTCATCGTGTGCAATGCACCGCCCCGCCCATCCATACGGACGAGCGGGGCGTTTGGTTCCCTCGGGGACCTCTCGGGCTCAGCCCTGGCGGGTCTCCACCACGACCGACTCGATGACGACGTCGTTGAGCGGACGGTCGGTGCGCGGGTTGGTCTGCGTGGTCGCGATGGAGTCCACGACCTTCTGGCTCGCCGCGTCGACGACCTCACCGAAGATGGTGTGCTTGCGGTTCAGCCACGTCGCCGGGGCGACGGTGATGAAGAACTGCGAGCCGTTGGTGCCCGGACCGGCGTTGGCCATCGCCAGCAGGTAGGGCTTGTCGAACGAGAGGTCCGGGTGGAACTCGTCCCCGAACTGGTAACCGGGACCGCCGGTGCCGTTGCCCAGCGGGTCACCGCCCTGGATCATGAAACCGCTGATCACCCGGTGGAAGACCGTGCCGTCGTAGAGCTTCGCCGTGGACTTCTCGCCGGTGGCGGGGTGGGTCCACTCCCGCTCGCCCTGGGCGAGCTCGACGAAGTTCTTGACCGTCTGCGGGGCGTGGTTCGGCAGGAGCCGGACGTCGATGTCGCCGTGGTTGGTCTTCAGGGTGGCGTAGAGCTGCTCAGCCACGTTCTGCCTTCCGTTGTCTTCCTGTGCCCCCCGATCCTCGCACGGCCCGCGCCGTGCGTCGCCCGGCGACTGCTTCCCGGCACGGATCCGCCGAATTCGGTTGCGGAAAACCCCTTTCGATACTCGCGGGATGCAAGCGCGGAGCGTCAATCCGTGGCATTGTCGACCACGGGATCACGTTGCCCCTTGTTCATCCGCAATTGCACTGGATCGTCCCTCGATCGTCTCTCGGGCAGTGGCTTGATCGGAAGAGCCGGCGGGGGACCGGAGCCGTCACCGGTGACCCGGATGCCGTCTCTCGCATGCCGCCGTGTCCGTCGGCAGGCATGATCCGCAAAAGGGCGGAAAGTCGAATCACCGTACGCCACCGAGGAGGAGGAACCCGTGACCCGCATTGACAGCGTGCGCGCCGCGACCGGCTCGGCGAAGGAGAGCGTGCTGCACGCCGCGGACGTGGTGGCGCCCTACGCCGACACAGCCAAGGAGAGGGCCGCACACTACGCACACGAGGCACGTGTACGGCTCGCGCCGAAGGTGTCGCTGGCCGCCGGCCAGGCCCGCGCCCAGTACGGCGCCCACGTCGCTCCCCGAGTGGAGCAGGCTCTCGCCTACGTGCCGCCGAAGGTCGACCAGGCCGCCCAGGAAGCCGCCGCGCGCACCCGCAAGGCCGCGCGGCAGGCCGCCGAGTACTCCCGCCCGAAGATCGAGCAGGCCGTGGCCGCGGCCGCGCCGGTCAAGGAGGAGGCCGCCGCACGCGGCGCCGCTGCACTGGTCGCGCTGCGCGGCCAGGTCCCGCCGCGGGAGATCCTCCGGCTGGTCCGGCGCCAGGAGCGGCGGGCGAGGGCCGGACGCGTGGTGAAGGCGCTCGTGGTGGCGGGTGCCCTCGCCGGCGGCGCCTTCGCGGCGTGGAAGTGGTGGGACAAGCAGGCCAACCCCGACTGGCTGGTCGAGCCGCCCGCGGCGACCGAGGTCCCCGAGTCCGGCGGACTGACGTCGGTGGACGGCAGCGGCCAGGCCGTGCTGGACCCCCAGGTCCAGGAGAAGGAGGCCGAGGAGGAGGCCGCCGACCGCGACGAGAAGGGCTGACCGTCACTGACCGGCCGATACACACGAGAAAAGCTCCCCCGCACGCCACGGTCGTGGACACGCGGGGGAGCTTTCGTACGTGGAGCCTAGGGGAGTCGAACCCCTGACATCTGCCATGCAAAGACAGCGCTCTACCAACTGAGCTAAGGCCCCGTGAACGGGAGCGTCCGGCCGGGGGAACCGCGTACCGGTCGGGCGCCGCAGACCAGAGTACCGGGTCACCCCCCCGATTCCGCAAAAGGATTAGGGGTCCCCGTGGCCGACCACTCTCCGTAAGATGCTCCGCGTGGTTCGCTGGAGCGAACCTCGGTACCTGGGGAAGCGATGGGGAGACGCAATGGACGCCGCACAGCAGGAAGCCACCGCGAGAGCGCGGGAACTGCAGCGGAACTGGTACGGGGAGCCGCTGGGGGCGCTCTTCCGCAAGCTCATAGACGACCTGGGGCTCAACCAGGCCCGTCTGGCGGGGGTACTGGGACTGTCCGCACCGATGCTGTCGCAGCTGATGAGCGGCCAGCGCGCGAAGATCGGCAATCCCGCGGTGGTGCAGCGGGTGCAGTTGCTGCAGGAGCTGGCGGCGCAGGTGGCGGACGGCAGCGTCAGCGCGGCGGAGGCCACCGAGCGCATGGACGAGATCAAGCGGTCGCAGGGGGGCTCGGTGCTCAGCAACACCACGCAGACGGCGGGCAGTTCGGGTGCGCCCACGGTGAAGCGCGTGGTGCGTGAGATCCAGTCGCTGCTGCGCTCCGTCGCCGCCGCCGGGGACATCATCGACGCGGCGGACTCCCTCGCCCCGACCCACCCCGAACTGGCCGAGTTCCTCCGCGTGTACGGCGCCGGCCGCACCTCCGACGCGGTCGCGCACTACCAGGTGCACCAGAGCTGAAACCCACCGCCCGGGCCACCACGGGGGGATCGGCCGCCGGGCGGACGCCGAGGGGGCGGCACGCCGGCCCGGCAGACGGCGCACGGCCCGCCCGGAACGGGAGCCGCACCGCTCTGCGGGCACCGGCGCAGGGCAGGTGACCGCACGGACCGCACGGTCAGTACCGGACCCGCCGGTCGCACCGGACGCGCAGGTCTTTGGGGGAGGAGCGACGCACAGCCATGGGTGAGGTCTTCGCCGGCCGGTACGAGCTGGTCGACCCGATCGGACGCGGCGGGGTCGGCGCGGTCTGGCGCGCCTGGGACCACCGCCGCCGCCGGTACGTGGCCGCCAAGGTCCTGCAGCAGCGCGACGCGCACTCCCTGCTCCGCTTCGTGCGGGAACAGGCCCTGCGGATCGACCACCCCCATGTGCTCGCGCCGGCCAGCTGGGCCGCCGACGACGACAAGGTCCTGTTCACGATGGACCTGGTGACCGGTGGATCACTGGTCCACCTGGTCGGGGACTACGGGCCGCTGCCCCCGGTGTTCGTCTGCACCCTGCTCGACCAGTTGCTGTCGGGGCTGGCCGCGGTCCACGCGGAGGGCGTGGTGCACCGTGACATCAAGCCCGCCAACGTGCTGCTGGAGGCCACCGGCACCGGCCGTCCCCGGCTGCGCCTGTCCGACTTCGGCATTGCGATGCGGCTGGGCGAGCCACGGCTGACGGAGACCAACCTCGTGGTGGGGACGCCGGGTTACCTCGCTCCGGAGCAGATGATGGGCGCGGAGCCGGACTTCCCGGCGGACCTGTTCGCCGTCGGCCTGGTCGCCCTCTACCTCCTGGAGGGCGCGAAGCCCGACGCCAAGGCCCTCGTCGAGTACTTCACCGAGCACGGCACGCCGGGCGCGCCGAAGGGCATCCCCGAGCCCCTGTGGCAGGTCGTGGCCGCGCTGCTGCAACCGGATCCGGCGGCCCGGTTCCGTACGGCGACGGGTGCGCGCAGGGCGCTGGCCGCGGCCGCCGAACTCCTCCCCGAGCCGGGGCCCGACGACGAACTCGTCGAGATCTTCGACCAAGTCGGCCCGCTCCCCCCGGGTTTCGCCCTCGACGGCCCGCTCGAACGCAGCCCGGGGGTGGCGGTGGTGCACACGGGCGGGGCGACGGGCTCGACCGGAGCGGCACGCACCAGGGCGGCGTGGACGGGAGCCGGGGGAGCAGCCCGGACGGGGGACCTGGAGGCGCCGCGATCGTCGGAGGAGCGGGCCTTCGCGCCCGGGGAGGGGGAGGGACGTGACGCGCCGGCCGGTGCGGAGAACGGTTTCGCCCATGACACCGGGGCAGACCGCGACACGGGGCGGCGGGACGAGGGCGGCACAGGGAGCAGCGGCGGCGCGGGGAGCGGCCGTCACGGGGGCCGCCACGGTGGCGACGGGGTCCGGAGCGGCCGCGAGGCGGGCCGCCAGGGTGGCGACGGCACGGGCAGCGGCCAGGACCCGGTTCCGCGGCGCCTCGATGAAACGGAAAGCGGCCGGGACGTGGGCCGGGGCGACGGCACCGGAAGCGCCGGCGGTGCGGAAAGCCGGGACGCGGTCCCCCAGCGCGGCAGCGGTCACGACTCGGTGCCACGCGACGGCCGCCACACAAGATCGCACAGTGGCCCGGAATCAGGGCCGCAGAGCGGCCACGGCGCCGGAAGCCGGGGCGATACCGGCCGATCGGCCCAGCCGGGGGCGGGCGGCGACGCCCCACTCGATCCGAGCCGTCACGCCCGCCGGGAACCGGGCGGCCCCGCACGGCACGACCTCGATGGCCACACCCCGCACGCCTCACACGACCCGATCGGCCACACCCCGCACGCCCCGCACGACCCGATCGGCCACACCCCGCACGCCCCGCACGACCCGATCCGCCACACCCCGCACGCCCCGCACATCCCGGGCGGGAATTCCACCGGCGCCCCGGCCTCCCCCGCCCCGCCACTCGACGCCTCCGCGTCCCCTCCCACCGGGCCGTCCACGATGTCGGACACCGGCAGCTTCCACCTGCCTCCGCCCCAGGCAACCGGCTCCGTACCGCGGTCCCCCGCCGGCCAGGACGGTTCGCCGCGGCCCCGACGGCCCGAGCCCGGGCGTCCGTGGCCGCAGCACACGCTCGACGCCGAGTCCCCCGCGGCGCCCCGACCCGGGTTCAGCCCTCCGCTCCCACCCGAGGTTCCCGCCTCACCGCGCTTCTCCCCCCACGACCCGACCGATCCCCTGCCTCACCGCGGTTCACCGCCGAGCCACCCGGCGCCGACGTCACGGCAGGACGGCGACACCTCCACCGCCGAGTACACGGCCGAGGTCCCACAGGCGCCGACCGTGCCCCACCCGCCCCCGGAGCGCACGCCGGGGCGCAGGCCGTCCCGGCACCGAGCCGCGCGCCCCCGTCGCCCCGGCCCGCCCCGCGCGGTCGCTGTCCCGCTGCTGCTCCTCGCGCTGGCGTGCTACGCCGTGGGCCTCTGGGCTCTGACGCGCCTGTGAGGCCGGGCCCGGTCAGGCCCGCGCCCGGCGCCTGGTCACAGCGGTCCACACTCCTAGCCCGGCCAGCAGGACCGTTCCGGCACCGATCCCGCCCACCGCCAGCGCCCGCAGCGCGGTCTCATCGGGTGCCCCGGTCCCGTCGGCCGTCGCCGCGGCCCGGTCCCGGGAGGTGACCGCGAACAGGTCCCGCGGCGTGGACTGCCCCGCGTATCCGGGCCCGGACCGCGCCGCGCCGCCGAGCCGGACGCGCAGGGTCAGCTCGAAGGGCCCGTCCCCGAACTGTTCGGCCGTCTTCCCGGCCAGGTGCACCACCAGGTAGTAGCAGCCGGCGAACCGCGTGGCCTTCATCTGGTCGGAGAAGCCGAAGCGGTTCGAGTAGGCCACGGGCGGCAGCGGCGGGGACGCGGCGGACGCCTGCCGCCCGTCGTAGCCGTCGCTCGCGTCCGCGACGGAGCCCCGGGCCGGGTTGTAGAGGGACAGGGTCAGCGCTCCGCTGACGTAGCCCCGGCCGCCGCTGGAACCACCCAGCTCGGCAAGGGCGTTGAGCTGCTGCCCCCAGTCGACCGGCACCGCGTAGAAGAGCGTCTGCCCGGGCCGCAGCCGGGCCTGCCAGACCCCCTGGCCCACCCGGCTCGCCGTGGCGAACCCGCCGCCGCCCGCCCGTTCCACCGGCTTACCGGTGACCGGCGCGGGCGAGGCCGAGTCCCATGTCCCGGGCGCCCTGCTCGCGCCGGTCCGTTCCAGGGGCGGTTCCGCCACGGGGGCCAGTTCCAGGGCCCAGTCGTCCGGTGACGAGCCCCTGGCGTCGGTGCGTTCGACGACCACGTGAAAGGTGCCGGCGCCCTGGCACAGCACCCGGCCGGGGAGGACCTCGCGCGCTCCCCAGGCGGCGATCGGGTGCGGGCTGTGGCTCGCGCCGAAGCGGGCGCTCTGGAAGGAGCAGGAGGTGCCGTCGGCGGCCTGGACCGACACCCGCAACCCGTCGGTCGCGGCGACCGTGGTGCCGGGCCGGGGCACAGCGGTCGCGGAGACGTACGCGCTCGAGGTGTCGTCGAGGTCGAGGCGGTAGTAGACCTTGCCGTGGGCCGGCAGGGAGCTGGTGTAGGCGCGACCGGGCTCGAGGCGTTCGGCGCCGGCGGGGCTCGTCGCGCCGGTGACGGACCGGGCGCCGTCGGCGAAGGAGTACGGTTCCGGTGTCCCGGCCGCGACCGCGGTGTACCCGGGGACCGCCACCACCAGGGAGAACGCCGCCGCGGCCACGGCCGTGCCGGCGGCGCCGGCCGGGCGGCCGCACCGGCCGCGTCCGGTCCCCGCGCGCCGTCCCCCCGTACGCCGCACCATCACGCGCACCTCCCCCTCGTCGCTCCGGGACGTCGCCCATCCTGCCCCGTGCGGCGGTACGCCATCCGCACAATCCGCTGATGTGTCCGGCCCGCGGCCTGCCGCGGCGACGCGCTACCCGAGGCGCCCCCACCGCGCAACACGAGAGCCCGGCCCCGGCCGGCCCCGGCAACACAAAACCCCGACCGCGAGGCGGCCGGGGTCTGTTCAGATCGGGATGCAGGTACTCACGAACCCGTGGGCACGGAGTCAGTCGCCTCCGTCCACAGATCCTGCTCGGCGCGATCCGCCTGGATCTGGCGGTACACGAGGAGCCCGCCGATGGCGGCCAGTGCGACCAGGAGAAGCTTCTTCACCGCGCGACCTCGTCTTTCCTTGACGTAGGGGACCTCTGGCGCCCGACTATACACACCGGCCGATACCGATCGGTGACCTGAGTCGGGCCCCAACTCCCGGTGCCGACCGCGCCGTCGGCGAGCATCGCGCCGATCCGATCGGAGGGTGATCGCACCTCCACGCACGGTGACTTATGGCAGATCCCGCCCTTGTTCTTACGTTTTCTGACTCTATGCGTCCATACGAGTGGTGTTCATCCGAAGATCCCGGTGTCGCGGGCGTCGGTCCAACACTTCGCGGCCCGCATACACATGATGGGCAACGTACGCAAATCGCCCGACCCGAAAGTGAGGGGCCATGGACCAGAGCAAGGTCATGAAGGTGTGGACCACCATCGTCACCGTCTTCCTCGCGCTGTGCGCGGCGCTCGGATTCACCACGACGACCGCCGCCGCGGCGCCCACCGCGTCGCAGCCCGAGACGGCACCGAAGAGCACGGTTCCGGTGCCGGCCCAACCGACATCCCCATGGTCCCGCGTTCACGCCAGGTCACTGCCCCCCACGATGAAACAGCGCATCCGCGCCGAGGCCCACGGAAAGAGCCCCAGCTGCCGGCACCGCCCCACGGCTGAAGCGTCCGCCCAGATGACCGACCCCCTGTGCGTATCCGACGCACCGCCGGTCAGACCGACGATTCCCCTTCAGCGCTGACAGCGCCGAGGCGGCACCCCGGTGCCGCCATCCGGAACCCATGACAGAACGGCGATCTCGCGTACAGCACCGCCTCGACCCTGGAAGATCCCCGGTCATCGCGACCGGGGATCTTTTCGTCATGCGGGAATTCCGGACACACGACAGTGGTGAGGCGGACAGCCGCCTCACCACCGCGGTCGGCACTGCTGCCTCGTGGCTACATCGCCGGGGGCGCTTGAGTGCCGGCGGTCCCCGTGGTCGCGCTCGGGTTGCTACTGATGCCCGTACCCGACGGGGCCGTGGTGGTACCCGACGGGGTCGTGGTGCCCGTGCCCGACGGAGTGGTGGTCCCCGTGCCCGACGGGGTCGTGGTGCCCGTGCCCGACGGGGTCGTGGTGCCCGTGCCCGACGGAGTGGTGGTCCCCGTGCCCGACGGGGTCGTGGTGCCCGTACCCGACGGGGTCGTGGTGCCCGTACCCGACGGGGTCGTGGTGCCCGTACCCGTGCCGGTGCCCTCGGTACCCGTGCCGGTGCCCGTACCGGTGCCCGTACCGGTCCCCTCGGTACCCGTGCCGGTGCCCGTACCGGTCCCCTCGGTACCCGTGCCGGTGCCCGTACCGGTCCCCTCGGTACCCGTGCCGGTGCCCGTACCGGTCCCCTCGGTGCCGGTGCCGGTGCCGGTGCCCGTACCTGTGCCGGTGCCCTCGGTGCCCGTGCCGGTGCCGGTGCCGGTGCCGGTGGCCGGAGTCTGGGTGCCTGTGCCCGGGAGGTTGACGTTCGTCACGTTCTGGGTGTTGTTCTGGATCGCGGTGTTCACCACGTTGTTGATCACCGTCTGCGGTACGCCGGGTGCTGCGGCTCGGGCGGCTGCGGCGGCCTGCGCGGGGGTCGCGCCCCTCCTCACCGCCTGTGCGGCTGCTGCCTGTGCGGCTGCTGCCTGGGCCGCTGTCGCTCCCCCTGCTCCCGCGGCCTCACCTGCCGGCGCGGAGCACTGCACGCCCGCCACGGAGACCGGGCCCCCGCCCGCCAGAGACGTTTGGAAACTACCGCCCTGCCCCGAGACGGTGCCGAGGGACGTCCCCCCGCGCGTGACCGGGTACGCCGTCGTGCCGGGGTTGAAGCCCTGTCCCGACAACGTGCCCCCGGCCAGCCGGCACGTCTGGGTCTGAACTGCAGAGGCCTGCGAAGCAGAGACCGCGGTCGCCCCCGCAGCCAGTGCGATCGTTGCGGCGACGGCCAGCGTCTTCCCTTTTCGCATGGGTGTCTCCATTCCTCGACGAGGAAGTCCCGGCGCGGGGCGCACGTGGCCGCGCGCATGCCGAGGACTTCTTCCATCCCTCGCCATCCTGGAAGAGGGGGCGTCACGTCGGCGTGATCCTCGCGTGACGCGCATGCGACGCCGGGCGGACCCAGGAATTCGTGCCGCGACCCGCCGCGAGCCCTGGACGACGAAGACCCCCGGTCCAGGTGGACCGGGGGTCTTCCCGTCGGCGGCGCCGGTAGGGGTGGAACCTCACTGACGCCGTTGGCCGAGGACACAGAACTCGTTGCCCTCGGGGTCTGCCATGACGACCCACGACTGCTCGCCCTGGCCGATGTCGACACGCTTCGCGCCGAGAGCCTCGAGGCGGGCCACCTCGGCGTCCTGGTCGTCGGGCCTGAAGTCCAGATGCAGCCGGCTCTTGGCCTTCTTGCTCTCCTCGATCCGGACGAAGTCCAACCCGGGCAGGCGATCCGGCTCCGGGCGGATCTCGAACTCCTCGTCGGAGGAGTGCACCACGACCCAACCGAGAGCGGTGGCCCACCACTGCCCCAGGGCAGCCGGATCGACCGAGTGGACAATCACCTGTTCCCATTCCAAGGTCATTCGCCGAGTCTAGGCACACCGAGGCTCCGGAGGCAGGCACTTTACGGGCCGGACGAAGGCTGCGGCAGGGACCGTCCGGCCCCCGAGCGGCCCGGTTCCGGAAGCCGGACTCCGACTCTCCTGACCGGCGACGGCGACGCGAAGCGGCTGGCACGCAACGGCGCCGGCCCTCCGGCAGATCCGTCCGTCCAGCAGTCGCGGTCAGTTGTCGGTGGTCCCGCCTCGACGTCGGAGCACCCGCCGAGCGCCGCGCAGCGCAAGGATGCAAAAAATCCGGAACACCATGAACACAGTGGTGAGAGCGAACGCGCGGGCAAGCACGTCAATGACCGTGGTCCAGGGATCGGGCAGGCCGAGAAGGAGTGACAGCTCTCCGAGGGCCGTGGTCAGCCCGAACATGAACGGCAGCCATTCCCAGTGAGTCCGTGAGCCCTGCCTGACCGCTGTCCGCCGCCTCCGACCCGTCACCCAGCTGAGGACGGCGCTCAGAACGATCAGCGAAGCGGGCGCCCACAGGTCCGACCAGTGCACCGTGAGCTGCACGGCTCCGCCCCCTTGCCGAGCTGTTGGAAGGCCCACTCACCGGCTGACCGCCGCTGCTGGTGTCCCGTGTGGGTGTGAGAAGACCCCCGGCCCAAGTGGACCGGGGGTCTTCTCGCTGGTGGGGCTAACAGGATTTGAACCTGTGGCCTCATCCTTATCAGGGATGCGCTCTAACCAACTGAGCTATAGCCCCGCCGCGCTCTGCGGTGTGCCCCGCGCGCTGACTCCTGAAGATTAGCGCACGACGTGGTCAGTCCCAAAATCGGTTGCCGGGCGCCGGTGCCCGCGGATCCTCACTCGTCCTCGGCCAGCGTCAGCTCGACTCCGCCGACGAAACCGGCGGAGAGGTTGTAGATGAACGCGGCGAGGGTCGCGAGCGCCGTGGCGAGGACGACGTCGATGAGCGCGATGATCGACGCGAACATCAGCACGTGCGGCAGGGACAGGAAGGACTGCAGGTCGAAGCCGTTCGACTCGTTCGAGCCGGTCGCCTCCGAGATGGTGCCGCCGACGGTGGAGAAGACGCCCATCGCCTCCAGCACCATCCACAGCACGGCGGCGGCCACGATCGTGCAGATGCCCAGCGCGATGGAGAGCAGGAAGCTCATCTTCATCACCGACCACGGGTCGGCCTTGGCCACCCGCAGCCGCGCCTTGCGGGTCCGCGGGGTCGTCGTGGCGCCCGTACGGGGCCGGCGCACCGCGCCCGCCTGGTAGGCCTGGGGCGGGTGGTAGGGCCCCGTCTGCTGCTGCGGCTGGCGCTCGCCCGGCAGCGGGGAGGCCGACTGCGGCCCGACCGTCTGGCCGGAGGCCGCCTGCTGGGCCTGCGGGCCTCGGGTGTCCGTCACCGTTCCCCCCTGGGATGCGTGCGTGTCGGGCGCGTGCGAGTCGGACGCGGACGGCTTGATCGCTTTGAGGTTGGTCGTGTGCGGGTCGGGCGCGTGCGAGTCGGGCGCGGACGGTTTGATCGCCTTCAGGTTGGTCGTGTGCGGGTCCGTCGCCTGCGCGGCGGAGCCACGGCCGCCGCCGTCCGCTTCCGTACCCGTGGGGGTACCGGCCGACCCGGCGCCCGTGGCTCCGCTCACGATCACTCTCTCCTCGTACTACTCGGCCGAGGGCGCCTCGCCCTCGTCCGTGCCGTTGGTCGCGGCGTCCTCCGCGGTCTCGTCCACGGCCACGTCGCCGTCGACTTCCTCCGCCTCGCGTCCCGCCTCGGCGTTACGAGCGATGCCGACGACGGCATCGCGCTTGCCCAGGTTGATCAGTTGGACGCCCATGGTGTCACGGCCCGTCTCCCTGATCTCGTTGACTCGCGTACGAATCACACCGCCCGACAGTGTGATGGCGAGGATCTCGTCGGTCTCCTCGACCACCAGCGCCCCCACGAGCGAACCGCGGTCCTCGACGATCTTGGCGGCCTTGATGCCGAGGCCGCCGCGGCCCTGGACGCGGTACTCGTCGACACGGGTCCGCTTCGCGTACCCACCGTCGGTGGCAGTGAAGACGAACGTACCGGGTCGGACGACATTCATCGAGAGCAGTTCGTCGCCCTCGCGGAAACTCATGCCCTTGACGCCCGAGGTGGCACGGCCCATGGGACGCAGGGTGTCGTCGGAGGCCGTGAACCGGATCGACTGCGCCTTCTTGCTGATCAGCAGCAGGTCGTCGTCGGCCGAGACCAGTTCGGCGCCGATCAGCTCGTCGTCGGAACCGTCCTCCCGCTCGCGGAGGTTGATGGCGATGACACCGCCGGAGCGAGGCGAATCGTAATCCTTCAGAGGCGTCTTCTTGACCAGGCCGGCCTTGGTGGCCAGTACCAGGTACGGTGCCGCCTCGTAGTCGCGGATGGCGAGGATCTCGGCGATCGCCTCGTCCGGCTGGAAGGCGAGCAGGTTGGCCACGTGCTGTCCGCGCGCGTCCCGGCCGGCGTCCGGCAGCTCGTAGGCCTTGGCCCGGTAGACCCGGCCCTTGTTGGTGAAGAACAGCAGCCAGTGGTGCGTGGTGGACACGAAGAAGTGGTCGACGATGTCGTCTTCCTTCAGCTTCGCGCCCCGCACGCCCTTGCCGCCGCGCCTCTGGGCGCGGTAGTCGTCGGTCTTGGTGCGCTTGACGTAGCCGCCGCGGGTGACCGTGACGACGATGTCCTCCTCGGCGATGAGGTCCTCGATGGACATGTCGCCCTCGTACGGGATCAGCTTGGTCTTGCGGTCGTCGCCGAACTTCTCGACGAGCGCCGCCAGCTCCTCCCGGACGATGCCGCGCTGGCGCACCGAGGAGGCCAGGACCTCGTTGTACTCGTTGATCTTCGCCTGGAGTTCGTCGTGCTCCTGGACGATCTTCCGACGCTCCAGGGCGGCCAGTCGCCGCAGCTGCATCTCGAGGATGGCGTTGGCCTGGATCTCGTCGATCTCCAGCAGGCTCATCAGCCCGCCGCGGGCGATCTCGACGGTGTCGCTGCGCCGGATCAGGGCGATGACCTCGTCGATGGCGTCCAGGGCCTTCAGCAGACCGCGCAGGATGTGGGCGCGCTCCTCGGCCTTGCGCAGCCGGAAGCGGGTCCGGCGGACGATGACCTCGATCTGGTGCGTCACCCAGTGGCGGATGAACGCGTCCAGGGACAGGGTGCGCGGCACGCCGTCGACCAGCGCCAGCATGTTGGCGCCGAAGTTGGTCTGCAGGTCGGTGTGCTTGTAGAGGTTGTTCAGGACGACCTTGGCGACCGCGTCCCGCTTGAGGACGATGACCAGGCGCTGACCCGTGCGGGACGACGTCTCGTCGCGGACGTCCGCGATGCCGCCGATCCTGCCGTCCTTCACCAGGTCGGCGATCTTCTGCGCGAGGTTGTCGGGGTTGACCTGGTAGGGCAGCTCCGTGACCACCAGGCACTGGCGGTTCTGGATCTCCTCGACCTCGACGACCGCGCGCATGGTGATGGAGCCGCGGCCGGTGCGGTACGCCTCCTCGATCCCCCGGCGGCCCACCACGAGGGCGCCGGTCGGGAAGTCGGGGCCCTTGATGCGCTCGATGAGCGCGTCGAGCAGCTCCTCGTGCGAGGCCTCGGGGTTCTCCAGGTACCACTGGGCGCCGGCGGCGACCTCGCGCAGGTTGTGCGGCGGGATGTTGGTCGCCATGCCGACCGCGATACCGGCGGAGCCGTTGATCAGCAGGTTCGGGAAGCGGGACGGCAGGACGGTCGGCTCCTGGGAGCGGCCGTCGTAGTTGTCCGTGAAGTCGACGGTCTCCTCGTCGATGTCGCGGACCATCTCCATCGACAGCGGCGCCATCTTGCACTCGGTGTACCGCATGGCCGCCGCGGGGTCGTTGCCCGGGGAGCCGAAGTTGCCGTTGGAGTCCACCAGCGGCATCCGCATCGCCCACGGCTGCGCGAGGCGGACCAGCGCGTCGTAGATCGAGGAGTCGCCGTGCGGGTGGTAGTTGCCCATGACGTCGCCGACGACGCGGGCGCACTTGTAGAAACCGCGCTCGGGGCGGTAGCCGCCGTCGTACATGGCGTACAGGACGCGGCGGTGGACGGGCTTGAGACCGTCGCGGACGTCGGGCAGCGCACGGGACACGATGACGGACATCGCGTAGTCCAGGTACGAGCGCTGCATCTCCGTCTCGAGCCCGACGGGCTCGACGCGCATCGCGAGTTCGCCGCCCTCTTCAGGGGTGACAGGGGTGTTCTCGTCGGCCATTGCTGGTGAGGATCCTTCCTGGTGCGGTCAGCTGAGACCGACTCAGATGTCGAGGAAGCGGACGTCCTTGGCGTTGCGCTGGATGAACGCGCGGCGGGCCTCGACGTCCTCGCCCATGAGGACCGAGAACAGGTCGTCGGCCTGGGCGGCGTCGTCGAGGGTGACCTGGCCGAGGACCCGGTGCTCCTGGTCCATCGTGGTCACGCGCAGCTCCTCGGCGTTCATCTCGCCGAGGCCCTTGAAGCGCTGGATCGAGTCCTCCCGGACCCGCTTGCCGCGCTGGCGGCCCAGCTCCAGCAGCGCGTCGCGCTCACGGTCGGAGTACGCGTACTCGACGTCGTCCTTGCCCCACTTGATCTTGTAGAGCGGGGGGCGGGAGAGGAACACGTGGCCGGCCTCGACCAGCGGCCGCATGAAGCGGAACAGGAAGGTCAGCAGCAGGGTGTTGATGTGCTGGCCGTCGACGTCGGCGTCCGCCATCAGGATGATCTTGTGATAGCGGAGCTTGTCGATGTCGAAGTCCTCGTGCACGCCCGTGCCGAAGGCGGAGATCAGCGCCTGGATCTCCTGGTTCTGCAGGATCTTGTCGAGGCGGGCCTTCTCGACGTTGAGGATCTTGCCGCGGATCGGGAGGATCGCCTGGTACTCCGGGTTGCGGCCGGACTTCGCCGAGCCGCCGGCGGAGTCGCCCTCGACGATGAAGATCTCGCACTTGGCCGGGTCGTTGGACTGGCAGTCCGACAGCTTGCCCGGCAGGGACGCGCTCTCCAGCAGGCCCTTGCGGCGGGTGAGGTCCCGGGCCTTGCGGGCCGCGACGCGCGCATAGGCCGCCTGGATGCCCTTGCGGATGATGTCCGCGGCCTCGTTCGGGTTGCGGTCGAGCCAGTCGGTGAGGTGCTCGTAGACGATCTTCTGGACGAAGGTCTTGGCCTCGGTGTTGCCCAGCTTGGTCTTGGTCTGGCCCTCGAACTGCGGCTCGCCCAGCTTGACCGAGATGATCGCGGTCAGGCCCTCGCGGATGTCGTCGCCGGTGAGGTTGTCGTCCTTGTCGCGCAGCAGCTTCTTGTCCCGCGCGTACTTGTTGATCAGCGAGGTCAGCGCGGCGCGGAAGCCCTCCTCGTGCGTGCCGCCCTCGTGGGTGTGGATGGTGTTGGCGAAGGAGTACACGCCCTCGCTGTAGCCGTTGTTCCACTGCATCGCGACCTCGACGGACAGGAGCTTGTCCTTGTCCTCGGCCTCGATGTCGATGACGGAGGGGTGGACCACGTCCCCCTTGCGGGAGTTGAGGTACTTCACGAAGTCGACGATGCCGCCCTCGTAGTGGTACGTGACGGACTTGACCTCGTCCTTCACGTCGGCGCCCGCCTCGTCCGCGCCGGTGGTGGCCTTCGCCGACTCCCGCTCGTCCGTGAGCCTGATGGTCAGGCCCTTGTTGAGAAACGCCATCTCCTGGAAGCGCCGCGACAGCGTCTCGAACGAGTACTCGGTGGTCTCGAAGATGTCGCCGTCGGCCCAGAAGGTGACCGAGGTGCCGGTCTCGTCCGTCGCCTCGTGCTTGGCCAGCGGGGCCGTCGGGACGCCCATCTTGTAGTCCTGCGTCCAGCGGTGGCCGTCGGTCCGGACCTCGACGGAGACCTTCGTCGACAGGGCGTTCACAACCGAGACGCCGACGCCGTGCAGACCGCCGGAGACCGCGTAGCCGCCGCCACCGAACTTGCCGCCCGCGTGCAGCACGGTCAGTACGACCTCGACGGCCGGCTTGCCCTCGGAGGGAACGATGCCCACCGGGATGCCGCGGCCGTTGTCGACGACGCGGACGCCGCCGTCGGCCAGGATCGTCACGTCGATGGTGTCGGCGTGGCCGGCCAGCGCCTCGTCGACGGAGTTGTCGACGACCTCGTACACGAGGTGGTGCAGGCCGCGCTCACCGGTGGAACCGATGTACATACCGGGTCGCTTGCGGACTGCGTCCAGACCCTCGAGGACAGTGATGGCGCTGGCGTCGTACGAGGCCGTGACCTCACCGTTCGAGGATGCGGCCCCGTTCACGCCGGCGTCGGTGGACGGGATGTTCTCGTTGGGGTTGCCGGAATCGGCCACGAAGCGCCCTTTCTGGCACAGCACGAGCCGGGCTCGGCGGCAGGTTGCCGGAGCGGCTGCGGCATGTTGCGTTGGTAAGCCTTGTTCAGCGTTGCTCAGCTTTTCCCGGGCGGTCCCCACAGGCGGGGCGGGATTGTCTTCCAGTCTACCGGTAGCACTGACAGTGATGGGGGTTTGCCGGTACCTGAGTCCGCATGTGCCGCCCTGAACCGGTCTCGGCCGGGTCCCGATATGCGGAAGGGGGCTCCAAGAGGCTCACAGCGGCACTCAGAGCTTCTGGACGTCAACCCCTCGCTCCTCGCGGGTCAGGTCGGTTCCCGCAAGGGTGTGCGGTTCCATGACGAACAGCCCGGACGGGTTCCCGGCCGGGCCGTCGTGACCGCTCAGTGTGAGGTCTGTCACCCGTACGTGTCGCCGGGTCCGGTGCTGCCCGGAGCCCTCAGGGGACCGTAGCGGCGGGCGGGACCGCCCGGCCCGAGCACCTTGATCAACTGCACCCTGCCGTGCCCCAGGTCCTCGTTGAGGCGGGCGACGAGCGTCGGCGCGAGCAGGCGCAGGTTCGTCGCCCAGGCCGTGGAGTCGCAGCGCACGGTCAGCACCCGCTCGTCCTCGTCGTACCGCTCCGGCACGCAGTGCTTGGCCACGTCCGCGCCGACGATCTGCGGCCAGCGCCCCATGACGCCGCCCACCGCGGCCGGGGCCTCCCAGCCCCGCTCGGTCAGCAGCCGGTTGATCGCCGCGCCCAGCGCCATGGGATCGCGGCCGTCCGCCCGCGCGCCCGAGCGCAGGCCCCCGCGCCGGGCCTGCTTGCGCTGCCGCGTGGCGTCCCCCCGCGCCCGGGCCGCCTCCTTCGCCGCCCTCAGCGCCACCCGCGCCAGGTCGACGCCGGAGGGCTCCGCACTCTTCCTCGGGGTCGGGTCCTCGCCGCTCATACCCGCTCCACCGCCCCGCCGGACACGGCGAAGCGCGTTCCGGTCAGCACGTGCGGCACGTCGTCGTCGACGGCGGCCGTCACCAGCACCTGCTCGCCGGGCGCGACCAGTTCGGCCAGGCGCTCGCGCCTGCGGGCGTCCAGTTCGGCGAAGACGTCGTCCAGGATCAGCACCGGCTCGTTGCCCTCGGCGCGCAGCAGGTCGTAGGAGGCCAGACGCAGCGCCAGCGCGAACGACCAGGACTCGCCGTGTGAGGCGTATCCCTTGGCGGGCAGCTGACCGAGCTTGAGGAGCAGGTCGTCCCGGTGCGGCCCCACGAGGGTCACACCTCGTTCGATCTCCTGCTTGCGGGCCTCGGCGAGCGCCGACAGGAGCTGGACGAACAGATCGTCGCGGGTGTGCGCCTCACCGGGGGCGGACGACTTGTACTCCAGGGCGACCGGCCCGCCGCCCGGCGCCAGCTGCTCGTACGCCTTGTCGGCCAGCGGCTGGAGCGCGCCGATCAGGTCCAGGCGCTGGGCCAGCAGCTCGGCGCCCGCGCGCGCGAGGTGCTGGTCCCACACGTCGAGTGTGGACAGGTCCATCGAGCGGCCGCCGTGTCGCCGGGCCAGCGCCGCCGACTTCAGCAGGGTGTTGCGCTGCCTGAGGACCCGCTCGTAGTCGGAGCGCACGCCGGCCATGCGGGGGGAACGGGCGGTGATCATCCCGTCGAGGAAGCTGCGCCGCTCGCCGGGATCCCCCTTGACCAGCGCAAGATCCTCCGGGGCGAACAGCACGGACCGCACGATGCCCAGCACGTCACGGGGCCTGACCTGCGAGGACCTGTTGATACGGGCGCGGTTGGCCCGCCCCGGGTTGATCTCCAGCTCGATCAGCTGCTGCCGCTCGCCCTGCCGCACCTGCGCCCGGACCACCGCGCGGTCCGCCCCCATGCGCACCAGGGGCGCGTCGGAGGCGACGCGGTGGCTGCCGAGGGTCGCGAGGTAGCCGACGGCCTCGACGAGGTTCGTCTTGCCCTGTCCGTTGGGGCCGACGAAGGCCGTCACGCCCGGGTCCAGCGGTACCTCCGCCCGCGGGTACGAGCGGAAGTCGGCCAGCGACAGATGCGTGATGTGCATGGTCGTTCGCCGACCTCCCAACGTGGTGCCTCGGGTGTCCCCGGTTCGTCCACGGCCTGTGGACGAACCGGGTCTGTCCTGGGGGTGCACGGTGCCGCCCCCAGGCTGTGGACTACTTCTTCTCGACCGCGTGGCCGCCGAACTGGTTGCGCAGCGCGGCGATCATCTTCATCTGGGGCGAGTCCTCCTGGCGGGAGGCGAACCGCGCGAACAGCGACGCGGTGATCGCCGGCAGCGGCACCGCGTTGTCGATCGCGGCCTCCACGGTCCAGCGTCCCTCGCCGGAGTCCTGCGCGTAGCCCCTCAGCTGCTCCAGGTGCTCGTCGGCGTCGAGGGCGTCGACCGCGAGGTCGAGCAGCCAGGAGCGGATGACCGTGCCCTCCTGCCAGGAGCGGAAGACCTCACGCACGTCGGTGACGGAGTCGACCTTCTCCAGCAGCTCCCAGCCCTCGGCGTAGGCCTGCATCATCGCGTACTCGATGCCGTTGTGGACCATCTTCGCGAAGTGGCCCGCGCCGACCTTGCCGGCGTGCACCGCTCCGAAGTCGCCCGCCGGCTTCAGGGCGTCGAAGACGGGCTGCACCTTGGCGACGTTCTCCTTGTCGCCGCCGTACATGAGCGCGTAGCCGTTCTCCAGGCCCCAGACGCCCCCGGAGACGCCGCAGTCGACGAAGCCGATGCCCTTGGCCGCCAGCTCCTCCGCGTGCCTCTCGTCGTCCGTCCAGCGGGAGTTGCCGCCGTCCACGACCACGTCACCGGGTTCGAGCAGCTCGGCCAGCTGGTCGATCGTGCTCTGGGTGGGCTCTCCGGCCGGGACCATCACCCAGACCACGCGGGGGCCGCTGAGCTTGCCCACCAGTTCTTCCAGGCTGTGGACATCGGCGAGATCCGGGTTGCGGTCGTATCCGATGACGGTGTGGCCGGCGCGGCGTATGCGCTCGCGCATGTTGCCGCCCATCTTGCCGAGGCCGACGAGACCGAGCTCCATCAGTTGCGTTCCTTAGGTTGCACGACGTGGCGTTCAGGCACTTTCGTACCTGCGTCCGAGCCTAAAGCCTGGGGGTACCTGCCACGCCTTTCGGGCAGCGGGGGACCTCACGCACATCTGTGGGCATACCCGCTCACTCGTACGCCCCCGTCCGCCGCGTGCCCGGCACCGGCCCACAGGCGCCGTGCGGGCGGCGGACCGGCACCGCTCCTCATGGGGCGGGTGCGGGCGGCGCCGGCCGCTCAGCCGCTCAGCCGCTCAGCCGCTCAGCCGCTCAGCCGCACCGGCATGATCAGGTACTTGTAGGCCTCGTCCGCCTCGGCGTCCACCGCCGGCCTGCCGCTGAGCAGCGCGGGCTTCGTGGACGTCGTGAAGGAGAGCTGGGCCACCGGGGAGTCGATGGCGCTGAGGCCGTCCAGCAGGAACGTCGGGTTGAAGGCGATGGAGATGTCGTCGCCCTCGAGCTGGGCGTCCACCCTTTCCACAGCCTGTGCGTCGTCGCTCGAGCCGGCCTCCAGGATCAGCACGCCCTGCTCGAAGCTCAGCCGCACCGGGGTGTTGCGCTCGGCGACCAGGGCCACGCGCTTGACGGCCTCCACGAAGGGGCCGGTCTCGATGACGGCGACCGAGTTGAACTCCGTCGGGAACAGCGTGCGGTACTTCGGGAGGTCACCCTCCAGCAGGCGCGTGGTGGTGCGCCGCCCGGCGCCCTCGAAACCGATGAGGCCCTCGCCCGCACCCGAGCCCGACAGCGCCAGGGTGACGGTGTCGCCGGCGCTGAGCGCCTTGGCGGTGTCCAGCAGCGTCTTGGCGGGCACCAGGGCGACCGCGGAGGCGTCCGGGTTCTCCGGCTTCCACAGGAACTCGCGGACCGCGAAGCGGTAGCGGTCGGTGGAGGCCAGCGTCACGGACTCGCCCTCGATCTCGATGCGCACACCGGTGAGGACGGGCAGCGTGTCGTCGCGGCCGGCGGCGATGGCGACCTGCTGCACCGCGGAGGCGAAGACCTCGCCGGGGACCGTGCCCGTGGCGTTCGGCATCTGCGGCAGCGCCGGGTACTCCTCCACCGGCAGAGTGTGGAGGGTGAAGCGCGAGGAGCCGCAGACCACGGTCGCCCGTACACCGTCTGTGGAAATCTCCACCGGCCGGTTGGGGAGGGCGCGGGAGATGTCGGCGAGCAGACGGCCGGAGACGAGGACCGTGCCCTCCTCCTCGACCTCGGCCTCGACGGACACGCGAGCGGAGACCTCGTAGTCGAAGCTCGACAGGCTCAGCTGGCCGTCCTCGGCCTTCAGCAGCAGGCCGGCGAGGACAGGCGCCGGCGGACGGGCCGGGAGGCTGCGTGCCGCCCAGGCCACTGCCTCCGCGAGTACGTCGCGTTCCACCCGGATCTTCACCGTAAGCCGCCTCCTGCTGTTGCTACTGAGTCCTCCGACTCGGTGTCACCGCCCTCTGCGACGGGCAGGACACCGGGGACCAGTCTGACGCACCGCGCTGACAGTAGGTGCCTGTCGGGGTCAAGTCGGGTCGAGGGGCAGCCGGGCTCGAGAGAGCGAGTTGTGCACAGGGCCCTCTTCGAAACGGATTCAGCGCTCTCTCTAGTCGGGAGTAGTAGTAGGGCCTGTGGATACCGTGGATAACCACGTTTGCCCAGCTCAGCGCGTGAATTTTGTCCACGGCCCCTGTGGGTGGCGGCGGTGGACAACCAGGGGTCTCTGTGGAGAACGGGAAGTTCTGCACACCCCGCCCACAGGTTGGAGGCACTTCTCCCCAGCTGCGTCCCCAGTTTTACCCACGTTTCCCACACCCCAATCCGGCACCTCGGTGTGACCGCTTTCACTCGGTGCGGTGAGGAGCGGCTCCGGGTTGCCGAACAGTGGACAGCCATGTGGAGAAGCCGCCGATCACTGGGGACAACGGGCCGTTCCCTGTGGGCGGGCCGTGGACAACGTCGTGCACAGCCTGTGGACCGCCGCTTCGTCCACAGGCTGTGGAGATCGTTCGTCCACGCTTCCACAGCCGGTTGAGCTGGGCCGACGCTCTTTCTACCGCACAGGCTGTGGACACGGTCTGGACAACTCCCGGATCCCCAGCATGTGGACCGCAGAAAGTCGCCGAATCTGTGGAGAGCGCCCGTAACCCGGCCGGTATTCGAACAGCGGGAGCGCGAGGGCACGCACAGCACGAGAGGCTCGCACGGGCCGGACGGGGGCGGGAGCGGGCTGAGCGCGTCCCACGGGGTGGAGGGGCGGGTCTTCGGGCGACGAGGGCCGAGGCGCTGGCGAGAGGAAGGCGCGGGCGGGCCCGGGCGCCGGGAGGCGGGCTGAGCGCGTCGCAACAGGCGCGGGCCGCCGAGGGAGGCGACGGGCGGGCCGTCGGGCCTGCGGGGACAGGGCCGGGTACGACGAAGGGCGCCCCGGAACGGGTCCCGGGGCGCCCTCGCGGTCGCGGCCGGTCTTCCCGGCCGTCAGCCGTGAGCCGTCGGCCGTCAGCCGTCAGCCGTCAGCCGTTCTTGATGCGGTTGGTCAGCTCGGTGACCTGGTTGTAGATGGAACGGCGCTCGGCCATCAGCGCGCGGATCTTGCGGTCGGCGTGCATCACGGTCGTGTGGTCCCGGCCGCCGAACTGCGCGCCGATCTTGGGCAGTGACAGGTCGGTCAGCTCACGGCACAGGTACATGGCGATCTGGCGGGCCGTCACCAGCGCGCGGCCGCGCGAGGTCCCGCACAGGTCCTCGACCGTGAGTCCGAAGTAGTCGGCGGTCGCCGCCATGATGGCCGGGGCCGTGATCTCCGGGGCGCTGTCCTCACCACCGGGGATCAGGTCCTTCAGGACGATCTCCGTCAGGCCCAGGTCCACCGGCTGCCGGTTGAGCGAGGCGAACGCGGTGACGCGGATCAGCGCGCCCTCCAGCTCGCGGATGTTGCGCGAGATCCGCGAGGCGATGAACTCCAGGACCTCGGGCGGGGCGTTGAGCTGCTCCTGGACCGCCTTCTTGCGCAGGATCGCGATGCGCGTCTCCAGCTCGGGCGGCTGGACGTCCGTGATCAGACCCCACTCGAAACGGTTCCGCAGCCGGTCCTCCAGCGTCACCAGCTGCTTGGGCGGCCGGTCGCTGGACAGGACGATCTGCTTGTTGGCGTTGTGGAGGGTGTTGAACGTGTGGAAGAACTCCTCCTGCGTCGACTCCTTGTCCGCCAGGAACTGGATGTCGTCGACGAGCAGGATGTCCATCTCCCGGTAGCGCTTGCGGAAGCTGTCGCCCTTGCCGTCGCGGATGGAGTTGATGAACTCGTTGGTGAACTCCTCCGAGCTCACGTACCGCACCCGCGTGCCCGGGTACAGGCTGCGGGCGTAGTGGCCGATCGCATGCAGCAGGTGCGTCTTGCCGAGCCCGGACTCCCCGTAGATGAACAGCGGGTTGTACGCCTTGGCCGGCGCTTCGGCGACGGCCACCGCGGCGGCGTGGGCGAAGCGGTTGGAGGCGCCGATGACGAACGTGTCGAAGAGGTACTTCGGGTTCAGGCGCGCGGTCGGCTCACCCGGTCCGGTCGCCGGCGCGGGCTGCGCGGCCAGCGGTCCGGGAGCGCCGGTGGTGGGCAGGTTCGGGCCCACCGGGCCGCCGCGGTGCACGTGCCCGGAGCCGGCCTGCGGTTCGGACCGCTCGCGGCGGACGGGGTCGCGCTGGTCGTAGTCAGGGCGTGACGGCTCGTAGTCGGAGCGCTGCTGGTCGTACGGCGGCCGGTCCAGGTGCTGCGGCCGGTAGTCCTGGGACGGCGCGTACGCGTCCTGCCCGGACGGCGCGTAGGAGTCCTGAGCCGCGCCGTAGGAGTCCTGGGCGGGACCGTAGGAGTCCGGCCCGGAGCCGTACGTGTCCTGTGCGGAACCGTAGGCGTCCTGCCCCGGCGACGCGTACGGGTCGCGTTCGGGGAAGCCGAGCCGCTGCTGCTGCCAGCCGTAGTCGTCGTGCGACGGGCGGGGCCAGGCGCCGGGCTCGGGGCGCTGGTACTCGGAGGGGTAGGCGGGCCGTGCGGTCGGCAGCGGATCGGTGCCGTCGGCCGGCTGCGGTCCCGTGCGCGGAGGCAGCAGGTGGTCGCCGCCGGCGCCCGGACGCCGGCCGTCCCGGCCCCCGGGACTGTCGGGGCCGCCGCGACGGTCGTCGGCCCGGTGGCGCCCGTACCCCTCGTATCCGCCCTGGTTCGAGGGGAGGTGCTGCTCCTCGTAGCGCGACGGCGCGGCCGGCGCCGGGGTGTGCGGTTCGCCGACGGAGCTGTCGACGGTGATCGCGATGCGGATCGGGCGGCCGCACTCGCGGCTCAGGGTCTCGCTGACGATCGGGGCGAGGCGGCCTTCCAGGACGCCCTTCGCGAACTCGTTCGGCACGGCGAGCAGGGCGGTGTCCGCGACCAGAGCCAGTGGCTGGCAGCGCCGGATCCAGTGCTCGTCCTTGGTCTCGACACCCTGTCCGCGCCCCTCCCCCAGGAGCTGCTCGAGTACTCGCGGCCACACTGCGGCAAGATCGGCAGGTACGTCAGCCACAGGGCACGCTCTCTCACAAGTCCCACGAACGGGTGGTTCGGGACGGGTCGGGTTCTGAAAAATCGGATGGGGTGGAGGACAAAGGAACGAATCGGAGTCCAGCCACGGTAGTCAGCGCGGCCGGTACGGTTCAAGTTGTTGTCCCCAGGCTGTGGACAGTGTCTCCCGGCGAGCTCCGGTTTGACCGGATGCCGCAGCCCCGCGTACCGTAACCAGGTCGAGTTGTCGATGGCTGCTGCCGCCTGCCTCCGAAGGGCACAGATCGCGTCAAGGTGATCGGTAAGCGGTGCACTCGGGCGTTACTGCGAGCTACTCGTGGGCGCACGGTGACAGCCAGGACGGCACCCCGCCACTACCGATACTTTCTGGAGCCCCCGAGTGAGCAAGCGCACCTTCCAGCCGAACAACCGTCGTCGCGCGAAGACCCACGGCTTCCGGCTGCGTATGCGCACCCGAGCCGGCCGCGCGATCCTCGCGTCCCGCCGCAGCAAGGGTCGCGCCCGCCTGTCCGCCTGATCCCGATCAGGTCATGACGTCGTGCTGCCCACCGACAACCGGCTGAGGCGGCGCGAGGACTTCGCGACCGCGGTACGACGAGGACGCCGGGCCGGGCGCCCACTCCTCGTCGTCCACCTTCGTAGCGGTTCCACGGACCCGCACGTGCCAGGGGAGAGCGCTCCCCCGCCACGTGCGGGTTTCGTCGTGAGCAAGGCAGTGGGTGGTGCGGTCGTGCGCAACACGGTGAAGCGCAGACTTCGCCATCTGATGCGCGACCGAGTCACCCTTCTGCCCCCCGGTAGCCTGGTAGTCGTACGAGCGCTGCCCGGGGCGGCCGACGCGGACTCCGCACGGCTGGCCCGAGACCTTGATGCCGCCCTTCGACGACTGCTGGGAGGGGGCGCGCGATGAAGTACCCGCTGCTGGCACTGATCAAGCTGTACCAGTGGACCATCAGCCCGTTGCTCGGGCCGGTGTGCAAGTACTACCCATCGTGTTCCCACTACGGCTACACGGCCATCGACCGGCACGGCGCGATCAAGGGAACGGCACTCACCGCCTGGCGCATCCTGCGGTGCAATCCGTGGTCGCTGGGCGGTGTGGACCACGTTCCGCCGCGCAAGCGTCCGCGGTGGCACGAAATGCTGCGCAGCGCCTGGCGCGCACGCAAGGGCGGGCCCTCCGCCGCCGAACCGGCCACCGACCGGGGCATCCGGTCGAGCCCGGCCGCAGAGACCTCGTCCCATGCCCAAGGAGCATGATTAGTGGACACGATTGCCAGCCTCTTCAGCTTCATCACGACACCCGTCTCCTGGGTCATCGTCCAGTTCCACACGGTCTATGGCGCGATCTTCGGCCCTGACACCGGGTGGGCCTGGGGCCTGTCCATCGTGTCCCTGGTGGTTCTGATCCGCATCTGCCTGATCCCGCTCTTCGTGAAGCAGATCAAGGCGACCCGTGCGATGCAGACGCTCCAGCCGGAGATGAAGAAGATCCAGGAGCGCTACAAGAACGACAAGCAGCGTCAGTCCGAAGAGATGATGAAGCTGTACAAGGAGTCGGGCACCAACCCGCTCTCCTCGTGCCTTCCCATCCTGGCGCAGTCCCCGTTCTTCTTCGCCCTGTACCACGTGCTCAACGGCATCGCGTCGGGGCACACCGTCGGCGTCATCAACGAGTCGCTGCTGGCCAGCGCCCGTCAGGCGCACATCTTCGGTGCTCCGCTCGCCGCGAAGTTCAAGGACAGCTCCGACACGATCCACGCGCTGGGGGCCTCGGTCACCGACGTGCGGGTCGTCACGATCCTCATGATCGTGCTGATGTCGGCGTCGCAGTTCTACACGCAGCGCCAGCTGATGACGAAGAACGTCGACACGACGGTGAAGACGCCGTTCATGCAGCAGCAGAAGATGCTGATGTACGTCTTCCCCATCATGTTCGCCGTCTTCGGCATCAACTTCCCGGTCGGTGTCCTCGTCTACTGGCTGACCACCAACGTGTGGACCATGGGCCAGCAGATGTACGTCATCCACAACAACCCCACCCCGGGTTCCAAGGCGCAGGGCGCCTACCTCGAGCGCCTGTACAAGCACGTCACCCACCACGGGAAGACCCGCAACCGGCGTGAGAGGGCCATCGTCAAGGCGATCGTGGCCAAGGGCCGGGACCGCAACGAGTTCGAGCGCAAGTTCATCAACGGTCTGAACAAGGCGGGCCTGGCGGCCCAGGCCGACGGCACCGTCGTGAAGAGCGAGAGCGTCGCCGCCACGCAGTCCGAGGACGGCACGCAGGTCACCGCGACCGCCCCCGCCCCGCGGCGCCAGCAGCCCAAGCGCCAGTCCAAGGCCCAGCGCCAGTCGACGGCCGGCAAGCCTGATGAGGCAGGGTCGTCCACGTCGCTGAGCAAGTCCGACGAGCCGCAGGACGCCTCGCCCGCCGCTCCCGGGAAGGCCGCCTCGAAGCCCGGCAACGGCACCCGCAGCAGGGCCCAGTCCGGCCAGCGCAAGGGTCCCCAGCGGCCCAAGTCCCCGTCCAAGAAGTAAGAAGGAGCCCATCCCGTGACGGAAGGCACCACCTCCGCGGCCGCCGAGGGCGCAGACGCGCTGACCCGCCTGGAACAGGAGGGTGAGATCGCGGCGGACTACCTCGAGGGTCTGCTGGACATCGCCGACCTCGACGGCGACATCGACATGGACGTCGAGGCCGACCGCGCCGCTGTATCGATCGTCAGCGACACCGGCAGCCGCGACCTGCAGAAGCTGGTCGGCCGGGACGGCGAGGTGCTGGAGGCGCTCCAGGAACTCACGCGCCTGGCGGTGCACCGGGAGACCGGCGACCGCAGCCGCCTGATGCTGGACATCGCCGGCTACCGGGCCCGGAAGCGCGGCGAGCTGTCCGAGCTGGGTGCCAAGGCTGCCGCCGAGGCCAAGAGCACCGGTGAGCCCGTGAAGCTGAATCCGATGAGCCCGTTCGAGCGCAAGGTCGTGCACGACGCGGTCAAGGCCGCCGGCCTGCGCAGCGAGTCCGAGGGCGAGGAGCCGCAGCGCTTCGTCGTCGTGCTTCCCGCCTGATCGGTCCCTGAGTTCCACCGGCCCCGTCTGTTGCGCAGACGGGGCCTCACTTTGTCAGCCTGGTCCTGACGGCTGACAGTCCCTGGTAGTCCTGGTGATCAGCGCCCACGGCGCTGGAGCGGTACGGAAGGACGGTCCCCCGTGATGGAGGCAGCAGAGCTTCCCCCCGCGCCCGAGCAGGCGCGCGAGGTGTTCGGCGATCGTTTCGCGGATGCGGTGCGCTACGCGGAACTGCTCGCTGAGGCGGGTGTGCAGCGCGGACTCATCGGCCCCCGCGAAGTGCCCCGCCTGTGGGAGCGGCACCTGCTGAACTGCGCGGTGCTCTCGGAGGTCGTGCCCGAAGCGGTGACGGTGTGCGACGTCGGGTCGGGCGCCGGCCTGCCGGGCATCCCCCTGGCCCTCGTCCGGGAGGACCTCAGGATCACGCTGCTGGAGCCCCTGCTGCGGCGCACCAACTTCCTCACCGAGGTCGTCGAACTGCTGGGCCTCGACCACGTCACCGTCGTCCGGGGCCGTGCCGAGGAGGTCATGGGCAAGCTGCCGCCCGTGCATGTGGTGACGGCCCGGGCCGTGGCTCCCCTGGACCGCCTCGCGACCTGGGGCATCCCGCTGCTGCGGCCGTACGGGGAGATGCTCGCCCTCAAGGGCGACACGGCCGAGGAGGAGCTGAAGAGCGCGGCGACCGCGCTCAGCAAGCTCGGTGCCGTCGAGACGTCCATCCTGCAGGTGGGTGAAGGCATCGTGGATCCGCTCTCGACGGTGGTGCGGGTCGAGGTCGGGGAGAGCCCCGGCGGTGTCCGTTTCGCGGCGAAGCGTGCGAAGGCGGCTCGGACGGGACCGAAGCGCCGACGCCGGTAAGGCCCTGTGGTACGGATCAGCCCGGTGCCCCGGGGTCGGGCACGCGCATCTGCCTGGTTGCTTGATGACGGACAGTCGTACTCCACACAAGCTGCCCAACCTGCGCAACTCGGAGTGTCGCGACAGTTCGGCCATGACTGCTGTGCATCGTGTTTCACGTGAAACGTCGCTCACTGCTGCACGGCATCATCAACCGTGGCCGCGCTGCGGCCCCATCTCGCGAGCGCAAGCCGCTCGGTTCCCTCGAAGAGGTTCCCGTCTTCGACGGTGCTCCGTCCCCCGAGAGGGGCACGGAGTTGTCCACAGAGGTGGATTTCTCCACAGAACGCCAGGCCTCACTGGTTCGCGACCCCGAAGGCATGGGAGGCTCTGTTCATTGCGAGCCTGAAGTCGAGGAGAGTGAATCCTTGCGGTCCGACGCCAACATCGCGGGACCGATGACCGATCCGGTCCCCGGCCCCCGTACCGAGTCGCCGGGGGAGGATGTTTCACGTGAAACACCGCCCCCGATGGACGACACTCCCATCGGTCGTGCTGCCCAGCTGGCGGTCGAGGCTCTGGGGCGCGCAGGCGAGGGTCTGCCGCGGCCCGAGCAGACGCGTGTCATCGTGGTCGCGAACCAGAAGGGTGGGGTGGGCAAGACGACGACGACCGTCAACCTTGCCGCATCCCTGGCTCTGCACGGCGGCCGTGTCCTGGTGGTCGACCTCGATCCTCAGGGCAATGCGTCCACCGCGCTGGGGATCGATCATCACGCGGATGTCCCCTCCATCTATGACGTCCTGGTGGAGAGCAAGCCGCTCGCGGAGGTCGTCCAGCCCGTCCCCGACGTGGAAGGCCTGTTCTGTGCCCCGGCCACGATCGATCTCGCCGGTGCGGAGATCGAGCTTGTGTCCCTGGTGGCACGGGAAAGCCGGCTGCAGCGGGCGATCCAGGCGTATGAGCAGCCGCTGGACTACATCCTCATCGACTGTCCGCCCTCGCTCGGCCTGCTGACCGTCAACGCCCTGGTCGCCGGCCAGGAGGTCCTCATCCCGATCCAGTGCGAGTACTACGCGCTGGAGGGCCTGGGCCAGCTGCTGCGCAACGTCGACCTGGTGCGGGGGCACCTCAACCCCACGCTGCATGTGTCGACCATCCTGCTCACCATGTACGACGGCCGGACGCGGCTTGCGTCCCAGGTAGCGGAGGAGGTGCGCAGTCACTTCGGCGACGAGGTGCTGCGGACGAGCATTCCCCGCTCGGTCCGGATCTCCGAGGCGCCCAGTTATGGGCAGACGGTGCTGACTTACGATCCTGGTTCCAGTGGTGCCCTCTCCTATCTGGAGGCGGCACGAGAAATCGCGCTGAGGGGCGTAGGCGTCCGGTACGACGCGGCGCACGCCCACATCGGCGCTCAGAGTGATCCGAGCATGGTGGAGGGGATCCAGTGAGTGAGCGACGCAGGGGGTTGGGCCGTGGTCTCGGCGCGTTGATTCCCGCTGCCCCGACGGGGGAGAGGACGCCCGCGGCCGCCGGCGTCGGGAGCTCTGCTCCGACGTCTTCCGCGGGGGCGCCGGTGCTGACCACGGACCGCGGAGTGGCCGCGGCGAAAGTGGCGACACTGCCGCCTGTTTCACGTGAAACCGATGAGCTGAGTGCGCCCGGCACCGCGGAGACGTCCGCACCCCCCATGGGTGCCCACTTCGCCGAGATTCCCCTCGACTCCATCACCCCGAACCCGCGCCAGCCGCGCGAGGTCTTCGACGAGGACGCACTGTCCGAGCTCGTCACCTCCATCAAGGAGGTCGGCCTGCTCCAGCCCGTCGTCGTGCGGCAACTCGGGCCCGCGCGCTACGAGCTCATCATGGGCGAGCGGCGCTGGCGAGCCTGCCGCGAGGCGGGCCTGGAGGCGATCCCGGCGATCGTCCGGGCCACCGACGACGAGAAGCTTCTGCTGGACGCCCTTCTGGAGAACCTGCACCGGGCCCAGCTGAACCCGCTGGAAGAGGCAGCCGCCTACGACCAGCTTCTGAAGGACTTCAAGTGCACGCACGACCAGCTGGCTGACCGGATCGGGCGCTCGCGTCCGCAGGTCTCCAACACCCTGCGTCTGCTGAAGCTCTCTCCTGCGGTGCAGCGTCGGGTGGCCGCCGGGGTCCTGTCCGCCGGACACGCACGGGCCCTGCTCTCCGTGGAGGACTCCGAGGAGCAGGATCGCCTGGCCCACCGGATCGTGGCCGAGGGCCTCTCGGTGCGAGCCGTCGAGGAGATCGTGACCCTCATGGGGTCGCGGCCGAAGACGCCCACACGCAACAAGGGACCCCGTGCAGGAGCCCTGGTCTCCCCGGCCCTCTCCGATCTCGCGACGCGTCTGTCGGACCGCTTCGAGACCCGGGTGAAGGTCGACCTCGGGCAGAAGAAGGGCAAGATCACCGTCGAGTTCGCCTCGATGGAGGACCTCGAGCGCATCCTCGGCACGCTGGCGCCCGGTGAGGGCCCGGTCCTGCAGAAGAGCCTCGTGCACGGCGACCCCGAGGAAGAGACTGACGCCTGAGACCCCAGAGAGGGGTTTCACCTCGGCCGTTCGGCAGAAGCGGGTCGTGTCCGGAGTGCACCGGAACACGGCCCGCTCTTTGCTTTCAGGACGGTATCGACGGAAAAGCAGCGTGGATACGATGCGTTCGGGTAGGGCGTATGCACCTGTCGGCCCTCTGATCGGGAAGCGGAGTCATGCGAGGAGTGAGCCGCACCGTACTGGTGGCAGGGTGCTGGGGAATCGGCGCGCTCGGCGGGTTCGTCGGCAGCCTCCTCAGGGAACGGAGGGTTCTGGCAGCCGCCCGCAGCGCAGTGGGAGAAGGAAGGGAGGAACCCCCTCCATGGGGCGCAGGCTCGTACCGCTCACGCTGGACAACCTTCAGGACCTTCCCACGCGCTGTCGCGCGTGTGTCTTCTGGGAGCTGGATCCCGTCAGCGGCGAAGCCGCGGTGAAGGCGGGAACCGCAGCGCTGGAGAAGGAAGCCTGGATCTCAGCCGTCCTGCTCGACTGGGGATCGTGCGGCCGGGTCGTCTACGTGGACGATGTCCCCGTGGGGTTCGTCCTCTACGCTCCCCCTGCCTATGTGCCGCGCTCCACGGCCTTCCCCACCAGCCCCGTCTCTCCGGACGCGGTGCAGCTGATGACCGGCTTCGTGATGCCGGGCTATCAGGGGCAGGGACTGGGCCGCGTCATGGTCCAGACGGTTGCCAAGGATCTGCTGCGGCGGGGATTCAAGGCGATCGAGGCGTTCGGCGACGCACGCTGGACGGAGCCCGCCTGCCTCCTGCCGGCCGATCATCTGCTGGCCGTGGGCTTCAAGACGGTCCGGTCCCACCCGAGTCATCCGCGGTTGCGTCTGGAGCTGCGGTCGACCTTGTCCTGGAAGGAAGACGTGGAGATGGCCATCGACCGGCTCCTGGGTGCCGTCCAGAAGGAACCGGCACTGCGGCCGCTCTGAGAACTTCGCACCGAAGAGGCTCCAGCGGGCATGTGGCCGCCCCATGTGTTTGAAGCTCTCAAGCCGAATGGGCCAACCCGAGAGGGTTGGCCCATTCGTGTTTCACGTGAAACGTCACTCGGCGATGAAGTCCTCGAGGTCGCGGACGATCGCGGCCTTCGGCTTCGCGCCGACGATGGTCTTGGCGACCTCGCCGTTCTGGTAGACGTTGAGGGTCGGGATCGACATGACCCCGTACTTGGCGGCCGTACCCGGGTTCTCGTCAATGTTCAGCTTGACGATCTCGATCTTGTCGCCGTACTCGGCGGCAATCGCCTCCAGGGACGGAGCGATCTGACGGCAGGGACCGCACCAGGCGGCCCAGAAGTCCACCAGGACGGGCTTGTCGCTCTTGAGGACGTCCTGTTCGAAGGAGGCGTCGGTCACGTTCTTCAGGGTGCCGGCCACAGCGGGCTCCTTAACTGTTTCGTGCGGTGGGGTGTAGGGAGTGAGGGATCAGACGGTGGTCTTCTCGGGCTCCGCCTGCTGCTCGGTGTCTGCGAGCGCCGCGAGGAAGCGCTCGGCGTCCAGGGCGGCGGAACAGCCGGTGCCGGCCGCGGTGATCGCCTGACGGTAGGTGTGGTCGACCACGTCACCAGCGGCGAAGACACCGGTCAGGTTGGTGCGGGTGGACGGGGAGTCGACCTTCAGGTAGCCCTCCTCGTCCGTGTCCAGCTGGCCCTTGAACAGCTCGGTGCGCGGGTCGTGGCCGATGGCGATGAACAGGCCCGTGACCGCCAGGTCCGAGAGCTCGCCGGTCTTGAGGTTGCGCAGCTTCAGGCCCGAGAGCTTCTCGTCGCCCTGGATCTCGGCCACCTCGCTGTCCCAGACGAACTTGATCTTCGGGTCGGCGAAGGCGCGCTCCTGCATCGCCTTCGAGGCGCGCAGGGTGTCCCGGCGGTGGACGATCGTCACGGACCTGGCGAACCGGGAGAGGAAGGTGGCCTCCTCCATCGCGGTGTCGCCACCGCCGATCACGGCGATGTCCTGGTCCCTGAAGAAGAAGCCGTCACAGGTGGCGCACCACGAGACGCCGCGTCCGGAGAGCGCGTCCTCGTTCGGCAGACCGAGCTTGCGGTGCTGGGAGCCGGTGGTGACGATGACGGCCTTCGCCCGGTGCACCGTGCCGACCGTGTCGGTGACGGTCTTGATCTCGCCCGTGAGGTCCACGGAGACGATGTCGTCCGGGATCAGCTCGGCACCGAAGCGCTCGGCCTGGGCGCGCATGTTGTCCATGAGTTCGGGGCCCATGATGCCGTCACGGAAGCCGGGGAAGTTCTCGACTTCGGTGGTGTTCATCAGGGCGCCGCCCGCGGTGACGGCCCCTTCGAACACGAGCGGCTTCAGCGACGCGCGCGCAGTGTAGAGCGCCGCCGTGTAGCCGGCGGGCCCGGAGCCGATGATGATCACGTTACGGACGTCGCTCACGGCTTGATTCCTCGTCTCTGGACTGTGTCGTACGGTCCGGTGGGAGCCTCACTCACAGCTCTCACCCCACCCAACGGATCCTACGGGCCAGGCATTCCCGGCGTGCCCGGGCACGCGCGGGCGCGACAGCCTACGGCACACCGGGGTCATCACGGGCCGGGGGTTCTCAGCTACGTGCGTAGGAGTGCGACAGCAGGACGCCGGCCGGAGCCGAGGGGTGCTGGACACAGGTGGCGTCGACGACATAGGCCGTTACCCGGGCGGCGTCGCCGGATGCGTCGGGCAGCACGACGAGATAGGCGTCCTTGCCGCTGTAGACGCCTTTTCGCGCGGCGAGTGCGTCGTCGTCCCGGCCGAGGCCGAGCTGGACGCAGGAGGGCAGCGAGACGGTGGGCCGGTCCTTCAGGACGTTCGGCCGATCGCTGCCCGGTGCGGAGCCCGCGCCGAAGGTGTGCGGGGTGCGGGCGTCACCCGGCGACTGCTCGGCCTGGGCGAGCAGATCCACGACCTGCGTCCCGAGGGTGTCCTCGGAGAACGTGTCCGCTGCGGCTGAGGGCGCACGGTGAGCGCCGGCGCCGGGGCCGGTGTCGTCCCGCACAGACGCCAGCACCACGGACACCATGCCGATGACGGCGGCAGTGAGCGCGGACCCGAGGACGGCGATCCGACGACGCCCGCGCCACGTGCGGCCCTTGCGGCCGGGATGCGTGCCGTTGGGGCGGGTGTGCCCCGCGAGGCGGCTCGCACGCGATGTTTCACGTGAAACACCGCGGCTGCCACCCGTCTCCCGAGCCCGGTTCGCCCCTGGCACCCCGTCCGTGCTCGGGGTCGCGCCTGAGTCCGCAGGGCCCGCCCCCGGGCCCACGGGGGCCGCTCCCGTGTCCGCAGGACCCGCGCCCGGCTCGCCGGGAGAGGCACCGGCGAGGGCCGACGTGCTGTCGGGCTCGGGTTCCGAGGCGTTCAGCAGCGCTTGTGCCGCCAGGGCGGCGTCGATACGGCCCGCGATGTCCGCGGGCATGCGGGGCGCTCCCGGCATCGTTCCCAGCACACCCCGTATCTCCTCCAGGGACCCCTGGACGTCGGCGCACAGCTCACAGCCGTCCAGATGCCGCGTCACGTCCGCCGCCCGCGAGGCGGACAGCAGGCCCTCGGTGAGGTCGGAGATCTCCTCGACGTCCGGGTGCCCGGCTGCGTCTGCCGTCGATGTCATGCTCGTCCACCTCCGCCCTTCACAGCAGCTGAGTCGCTCGGCCCCGCGTCCTGTGGATCCGTGTCCAGAGGTTTCGCCGTCGGTGGGACGGATGCCGCCTGCGTCCGGTTCCGTGACGGGGCCTGCTGCGTCCGGTCGCCGGCGCGTCCGGGGCGCAGATGGCTGAGCAACGGCAGGAGCCTGGCTCTGCCCCGGGCGCAGCGGCTCTTCACCGTCCCGGTCGGCACGTCGAGAATGCGGGCGGCCTCGGCGACGGGATAGCCCTGCATGTCGACCAGGACGAGGGCGGCCCGCTGGTCCGCGGGTAGCGTGCCCAGCGCCTCGACGAGCTGGCGCTGCACGTCGTTCCTCTCGGCCGGCGCAGAGGCCGACTCGTGCGGCTCCAGCAGCTGCTCCAGGCGCTCGGTGTCGTCCATGGGTGAGGTCTTGCGTGAGGAGGCCTTGCGGGCCCGGTCCAGGCAGGCGTTCACCGTGATGCGGTGCAGCCATGTGGTGACGGCCGACTGCCCCCGGAAGGTATGGGCGGCGCGATAGGCGGAGACGAGTGCGTCCTGCACCGCGTCGGCGGCCTCCTCACGATCGCCCAGCGTGCGCAGGGCGACGGCCCAGAGGCGGTCGCGGTGCCGCCGTACCAGCTCCCCGAAGGCCTCGGGGTCGCCCTCGACGTGCCGGGCGAGCAGGTCCTGATCGCTCACACCGTCGTGCCCGGCGCCTTCCGCCATCGGGCCCCTCCCCCTTTGCGGGCCGTCAGCCCATGAACCTCAGGTCGGTGATGGCCTGCTTGTAGCCGGACCCGCTGTAGCCGTCACTCGGCGCGTTCGGCACGTCCGTGATCCACAGCAGGACGTACTGCGTCTTCACCCGCTTGTCCGCCTTCACGGTGAGAGAGGTCCCGCTGGTCGTGCCGGTTCCGATCTCCTTCATCCCGTCGATTCCGGTCGAGGGGGTCAGGGAGTCCGTGGCGTAGAGGTGGATGGTGGTGTGATCACCGGGGTACCGGAGCTGTATCGACGCCGTCGAGACCTCCTGGGCCGAACCCAGGTCGTAGACGATGCCCACACCCGGCTTGTAGGGCGCCAGCTTCGGCCCGGCGTTGTAGCGCTTGGTCCGCCAGTACGTCGAGCTGCTGCCGTCGTACGTCTTGGCCACGTCCTCGGGCGCCTGGGCCTCGCCGCTGGCGACGTACTCCTGCGCCTCCTGGATCGCCAACGGCTTGACCGGCTGTGGCCGCTTGGCGTTCTTGTCGCTGCCGTCCGTCGTCTGCGTCTGGTTGTCGCTGTTGGAGGAGCCGCCCCGGTCCATCAGGGCTTCCGCGAGCTGCCAGCTGCCGAGACCGAGGGCGGCGATGAGGAGGGCGGAGACGGCCCACTTGAGGGCCTTGCCGGTACGGCTCTGCAGCGGGAGCGGCGGAGGGGGCACGGGCTGGGTGGCGCCGGGGTGCGTGGCCGGGCGGCCGTACACGCCCTGCTGGTAGGTCGTGCGCTGGTACTCGGGCGGGGCGGTGAAGGCGGGCTCCGGCGGACGGATCCGCGGCATCTCGCCGATCGCCTTCACCAGCTCCTCCGGCGTGGTGCAGGCGGACTCGTGGCGGGAGGCGGTGGCGCCGTCGTTCGCCAGGGCGCGCATGGCGAGCTCGGACAGACCGCGGTGGACGCCGGCGCGTACCTGGTCGGGGGCGATGAGACCGATGTCCTTGGGCAGGCCGGACAGGCCGTAGGCGTCGCTCTCGTACGGCCAGCGCTGGGTGAGCGCCGCGTAGAGGAGGGCGCCGATCGCCTCGGTGTCGGTGCGCTGCGGGGTGTCGGAGCTGACCCCGCGCAGGGCGGCGTTCACGGCCAGGCCGCGGATGCGCCACTGACCGGTGGAGGTGCGCAGGACGGCGTTGGGGTTCAGGCGGAGATGGGCGAGTCCCTCGCGGTGGGCCGCGGCCATTGCGGAGGCGATCTGACTGGCCAACTGGTAGGCGTCGTGAGGTTCCAGCGGCCCTGCGGACAGGAGGGTGGTCAGTTCGACGGCGTCGGGCAGCCATTCGTGGACCACGTAGACGAGGTCGTTCTCCTCGACGGCGTCCAGCACCTGGACGAAACGGGGGTCGCCCAGCAGGGCGGAGGATCGGGCCGCGGCCAGTACGGAGCGGGCCCGCGCGTGGTCCGCGGGCAGGATGTGGACGCCGACGGCCCGTCGCAGTTTCTCGTCCACCGCGCGCCAACTGCTGAACCCGTCCAGACGGGTGACGCACTCCTCCAGGCGGTAGCGTCTGGCGAGCTTGTGGCCGCTGTGCAGTTCGGGTGTCGAGGCCTTCCTTCCGGGAACCGTGGTTCCGTCGCTCCCCTGTGCCTCGTCGTTGTCCGTGTCCCGTTCCCGCTTCTGGGCCACCCCGTCGCCCGTGGACTGGTCCGCCTTGGCGGTCAGCGACTCCTCGCCGCTGTTCTCTGCCACGTCGACGGCAGCCGTGCTCCGTTCTGCCACCGTCGCTCCTGCCTCCCCATCCGTTGCGCGCTGTCCGACGCCGAAACCAATTGTGCCCACAGTCCGCTGCTATGCACGACACACAGCTGCGGACGATGGTTGTGCGCGTACCCCTGCCTCAGCGCCCCAGGCGCCCTCTGACCATGCCCACGAGCGAGTTGAGTTCCTCGATGCGCATGCGCCGTGCGGCGACGAAGAAGACGCCGAACAGGAGGGCGCCACCGGCCAGAAGCGCGGCGAACGAACCGAGGACGCCCTGGCCGAGGCTGTGGCCGATGCCGTAGCAGGCCGCGCCGCTCAGCAGAGCGGCCGGCACCGAGGCGATGCAGAGCCGCGCGTACGTCCGGAGCACGTGCGAGCCGTCGAGGTCGCCGCCGAGCCGCTTGCGCAGCCGGTTCCAGGCGACGCCCACTCCAATGGCGTAGGCGAGGCCGTACGAGGCGGCCATGCCGACGACGGCCCAGCGGGCCGGCAGGAGGAAGTAGCACAGGGCCGAGGCGCCCGCGTTGACGGCGGCCACGATGACCGTGTTGTAGAAGGGCGTCCGGGTGTCCTCGTAGGCGTAGAACGCGCGCAGGACGACGTACTGCACGGAGTACGGGATGAGGCCGAGACCGAAGGCCATCAGCATGTAGCCCATGTTGGTGGCGGCCGCGGTGCCGGAGGATCCGAAGATCAGGGTGCACATCGGGATGCCGAGGGAGACGAAGCCGAAGGCGATGGGCACGATGGCGACCGCCGTCGTCCGCAGCCCCTGCGAGATGTCGTCGCGTACGGCGCCGCCGTCGCCCTCGGCGGCCGAGCGTGAGATCCGGGGCAGCAGGGCCGCCATCAGGGACACCGTGATGATGGCCTGCGGCAGGCCCCAGATCAGCTGGGCGTTGGCGTAGGCGCTGAAACCCGTGCCGGGGATGTTCGTGTCGGTCACGGCGCCGGTGGCCAACTGGGTGACGACGAGAGCACCCGCCTGGTTGGCGAGGACGAAGAGGACCGTCCACTTGGCGAGTACGGCCGCCCTGCCGAGGCCGTGGCCCTTCCAGTCGAACCGCAGGCGGAGCTTGAAGCCCGTCTCGCGCAGGTAGGGGATCATCGCGAGTGCCTGCACGACCAGACCGAGGAGGACCCCGATCCCCAGCAGGCGCTGTCCCTCCGGCGGGATGTTCGTGACACTCATATGGGAGTCGGCGGCGGTGCCGTAGACCCACAGGAACATCGCCAGCGTCACGATGAGGACGATGTTGTTCAGGACCGGCGTCCACATCATCGCGCCGAACTTGCCGCGTGCGTTGAGGATCTGACCCATCACCACGTGGATGCCCATGAAGAAGATCGTGGGCAGGAAGTACCGGGTGAGGGTGACGCCCACGTCGTTCGCAGCCGGATCGCCGGCGACCGGGTTGGACAGGACCCGCACCAGCACGGGCGCGGCCAGCATCGCGAGAGCCGTGAGCACTCCCAGCGCGACGACGACCAGGGTCAGCAGGCGGTTGGCGAAGGCCTCGCCCCCGTCGTCGTCCTCCTTCATGGCGCGGACGAGCTGCGGTACGAAGACGGAGTTGAGTCCGCCGCCGACGGTGAGGATGTAGATCATCGTCGGCAGCTGGTAGGCCACCTGGAAGGTGTCACCCAGGAGCGCCGTGCCCAGCGCGGAGACGATCAGCGCGGACCGGATGAACCCCGTGAGCCGGGAGACCATCGTGCCCGCCGCCATCACGGCGCTCGACTTCAGCAGACCCGATGCCCGCCCGCCCTTCTTGGCGGCCGGCGCGGCCGGCGCGGGCGGCGCAGCGGCTGCCGGGGCCACGGTGCCGGTCGCGGCCCCCGCGTACGGCCCCGCCGGTCCCTGACCGGTGGCCGGGGCGGTTGAGGGACCGGGCACCGGCGGTGTGTCCATGGGCGGGCGTCCGCCGGCCTGCGGGTCCTGGAAGCCGCCGTGCTGTGAGGGGTGGAAGCCGCCCTGCGGGTTCTGGACACCGTCCTGCTGCGCCGCGTGCGGGCCGGCCTGGGGAGCACTCGGGAAGCCGTCCTGCTGCGGGCTCTGGAACCCGCCCTGCTGCTGGTCCCGGAAGAGGTGCGCGAAGGCGTCCGGCTCGTGGTGCTCCTCACCGGAGTGGGAGACCAGGTCGTCCACGCCCACGAACTGGGTGTTCCGGGGGTCTTCGCCGTGCGGCAGGTACTGGGTGGGGCCCGACGGCTCAGGCGCCGGGGTCTGGGCCCACACCCGGGGGTCGGGGGCGTGCGGAGACTGCGGCGGACGGCCGTACAGCGGCTGCTGTGGCTGGTCCGTGCCCGGCGCCGGCGGGGGGTGCGCGGCGCGGTCGTACAGCGCCTCGCCGACGGGGTCCTGGGCGGAGAGGTCCTGCGCCCGGTACGGGTCCGTGGCGTAGGCCTCCTGGAGGTACATGTCCGTCGGCGGCTGCGGCGGCACCTGGCCGTGCTCGGGCGGCGGGGTCTCGGGGTGGCCCGAGCCGCCCACGGCCCCGCCGCGGTCACCGTCGTACGGCGCGTTCATGGTTACCCCACCTCATCGTCCCGGGCCCACCGGCCACGACATGCTCAACGGTCCACTCTCTCACCAGCGCCGGACGGGTCTGTGCTTTCCGCTGCGGTGTCCGGCGCCGGGTCACTCGCCTGCTCCGGGGTGTCCGCCCCGGATCCGGTGCCGGTTTTCCCCTCAGGACGATCCGCGGAGCCCTCCGCGTTCCCCGGCCCTTCCGCGGCCTTGCCCGCCGTCTCGGCGGCGTCCTCCGCGTCCGGGCCGCCCTCCCCGCCGTCGCGGACCGCAGCCCGCTTGCGCTGGGTGTACATGCGGAAGCCGGCGAGGACGAGCAGCAGGACCCCACCGCCGATGACCAGCATCACGGTGGCCGTGATCTCGGTCACCTTCACGTCGAAGGCGACGGGCCCGCCGTACTCCTGGCCGTCCTGCGTGTACAGCTGGGCCACCACCGCCACGCGTCCGTTCGCGTTCGCCGACGTGGTGAACTTCACGGACTGGCTGTGGCCGCCGGCGACCGTCACCGGCTGCTCGTCGTACCCCTTGCCGCCGATCTTGAGACGTGTGGGGTTCGTGGAGGTCAGCCGGAGGACCAGGTGGTCGACGCCCTGCACCAGGTTGTTCTGCACCGTCACCGGGATCGTGGCACTGCGCCCGGAGAGCTTCGTCTCCGACTTGTCGATCAGCTTCACCTGGCGGGTGAGGTCGTCGAGGTGCGTCTCCACGCCGTTGCGGAAGGACTGCGCCCGAGCGGCCAGGCCACGCCACGACGTGGACATCTCGCGGTTCATGGCCCGCCCGAAGGGGGTGACCACCCGGGACTCGTCGGTGAGGACCACCTCGAAGTTGTCGACCTTGTCCTGTGTCCGGGCGATCGCTTCGAAGGCGGGGCGGGTCAGCTCGCGCTTGCGCAGCGAGGAGGGGTACTTCGACGCCGACGGGATCTTCGTGGTGGCGCCGGCGTCGGGCTTGGCCTTGGCCGCCGCGGTCAGTCCCTGGGGCTCGGACCACGTGCTCTGCTGGAGGACATGCAGGGCCCGCGCCATCGTCTGGGCCTGGCTCGCGGTCGGCATGCGCTGCGGGGCCACGACGACGCTGCGCTGCTTGCCCGTCTGCAGGCCGAGCGCGAGGCTATGGGCGAGGAACCGCTGCACGGCGAGCGTGGTGGCGCCGGCCCGGGTCAGGTCGCCCTCGAACGCCGTGGACAGCTGCGCGTCCGCGACGACCGCCGTGGTGCCGCCACCGACGGGACGGGATGCGGAGGGCGTGTAGGTCAGGCCGTCCGGCTCCTGGAGGCTGTCGCTGCGCGCGATCACCTTGTCGGCGCCCCCGGAGGTGGCCACCTTCACGATCGACGGGTCGACGGCGCCGTTCACGGGCCAGGCGAAGTCGGTGTTCGGCGTCACGTGGAGCACCGTCTCCACCGTGCTGGCGGCGACGTCGGTGGCGTCCTTGAGCTGGCTCAGCGAGCCACTGACGCTCGTACCGCTGTGGGCGAGCGAGGCCAGGTCCGGGTCGCCGAACGGCAGCGCCACGACCTCCTTGCCCGCCACCGCCTGCTGCAGCCTGGCCAGCCACTGCTTGGCTACGTCCTGGTGGGTGCCCGGCGTGGGGTCGCCGCTGCCGGTCCGCACCTGGTAGTTCCGTGTCATGGCGTCGACCGAGGCCAGCAGGTCCGGATCGATCACCCAGGTGACGTCAAGGTCCTGGCCGAGCGACAGCATCTGCTCCAGGCGGCCGCCCGGAGCGATCTCCTTGGCCAGGTCGTCGTTGAGGAAGACGGGCGTCTGCTGCTCGCCGGGGCCCGTTTCCGCCGTCATGTGGACGGTGGACACGAGCGGCCAGAGATATGTCGTCCTGGTCTTCGGGTCCGCCTCGTCGGGCTGCCACGGCAGGAACGTGTGCTGGATGCCCAGGACATCGTCCCAGGGCCGGGCCGCCGTCCGGCCGGACAGTGAGACGGACAGTCCGTACACCCCGTCGGCGCCGAGATCCAGCTTGTCGACCGGTACCGACAGGCTGAAGTGCTCGGCGACGCCCGGCGTCAGCTCGGCGAACTTCTGGACGTACGGACCGCCGATCTCCGCACCGTCCGTCTCCGGGGTGTACCCGGTGCGCCGGGCGACCGTGTCGATGGCCGATCGGGTGTTCAGCGGGGAACTCACCCGCAGACCCACATGGGCGCCGGTGACCGCCTGCTTGCCGTTGTTCGTCACCGTGCCGGAGACGGTCAGTGTGTCCCCGTCCGACGGGGCGCTGGGGCTGAGCGAGTCGAGGGAGACGTCGACGGTGCGTGAACCGGAGTCGGCCCGTGAGGCGTCCTGGCCCGTGGCCTGCGCGGACGGCGCGGCCGGCAGCTGGAGCAGGCCGGCGAGCAGCGGCGCGCCCGCGAGCAGTGCTCCGGTACGCCGCAGCCAGCGGCGGGCAGGTGAGGGACTGGTCCCCTGGAAGTCTGCCGCCTCGGCCACGCGCTCGCCCGTCCCTCGTCGTCGTCAGTGGTCTCGGAATGTGCGTCCAGGCATGGTAACGATGCGCGCCGAGGGGAAGTGCCACGGAGCCACCCTCAAGATCGTGCAGCACCGGCGGAGCGCCGGAATGGCAGGACATCCGAGGATCTGTTGCCCCTGTCACGGGAACGGCCCGTGCGTCCTGATGAGGAGGGGTGCTCCTGTCGCCGCGAAGAGCCGGTCCCACCCCTTTTGTGACGGCGCGGCCGGCCGTCGCAGCCACGTACCCTCTTCTGTTGTGCCGAACGCCAACGAAGACACTTCCACTGTCCTGAGCCAGGTGCAGCAGCGCGCGGTGAGCGAGCTGCTGCGGGTGGCCCCAGTCGCCGACGACCTCGCGCGCCGCTTTGCGGACGCCGGGTTCTCGCTCGCCCTGGTCGGCGGCTCGGTCCGGGACGCGCTGCTCGGCCGGCTCGGCAATGACCTGGACTTCACCACCGACGCCCGCCCCGAGGACGTACTCCGGATCGTGCGCCCCTGGGCCGACGCGGTGTGGGAGGTCGGGATCGCCTTCGGCACGGTCGGGGCCCAGAAGCAGGGCTACCAGATCGAGGTGACCACCTACCGGTCCGAGGCCTACGACCGCTCCTCGCGCAAACCGGAGGTGTCCTACGGCGACTCCATCGAGGAGGATCTCGTCCGGCGTGACTTCACCGTGAACGCGATGGCCGTGGCTCTGCCGGAGAAGAGGTTCATCGACCCGCACGGCGGCCTGGAGGATCTCGCGGCCCGCGTGCTGCGCACCCCCGGCACTCCGGAGGAGTCGTTTTCCGACGATCCGCTGCGCATGATGCGAGCCGCACGCTTCGCGGCGCAGCTCGGCTTCGAGGTCGCACCCGAGGTCGTCACCGCGATGAAGGAGATGGCCGGGCGCATCGACATCGTCTCGGCCGAGCGGGTCCGGGACGAGCTGAACAAGCTGATGCTCTCCTCGTGCCCGCGCAAGGGCCTGACGCTGCTGGTGGACACCGGCCTCGCCGACCATGTGCTGCCCGAGCTGCCCGCGCTGCGTCTGGAGAGCGACGAGCACCACCGGCACAAGGACGTCTACGAGCACACGCTGATCGTGCTGGAGCAGGCGATCGCGCTGGAGGAGGACGGACCGGACCTCACGCTCCGTCTCGCCGCGCTGCTGCACGACATCGGCAAGCCGCGTACGCGCCGCTTCGAGAAGGACGGCCGGGTCTCGTTCCACCACCACGAGGTGGTGGGGGCGAAGATGACCAAGAAGCGCATGACGGCCCTGAAGTACTCCAACGAGCTCGTGAAGGACGTCTCCCGGCTGGTCGAGCTGCACCTGCGCTTCCACGGCTACGGCACCGGCGAGTGGACGGACTCCGCCGTCCGCCGCTACGTCCGCGACGCCGGCCCTCTCCTGAGCCGTCTGCACAAGTTGACCCGCTCGGACTGCACCACGCGCAACAAGCGCAAGGCGGCGGCGCTGTCCCGCGCTTATGACGGCCTGGAGGAGCGCATCGCGCAGCTGCAGGAGCGGGAGAAGCTGGACGCGATCCGTCCCGACCTCGACGGCAACGAGATCATGCAGATCCTCGGCGTCAAGCCCGGGCCTGTCGTCGGCCGCGCCTACCAGCACATGCTGGAGCTCCGCCTGGAGAACGGGCCGATGGAGCAGGATGCCGCGGTGGCCGCTCTCAAGGAGTGGTGGGCTCAGCAGGACTGAGGCGTGAGAAAGGGCGTGTTTCACGTGAAACACGCCCCCGGAAGTGCTGAGGGGCGATGTTTCACGTGAAACATCGCCCCTTGCCCTGCACGGGCCGTTACTTGATCTGCTTCAGGCAGAGCACCACGTCGTGGTTGTTGCCGTACTGGTAGTACGCGATCTCCGCGTCCTTCACGGCCTCGCACTTGCTGTCGTCGCTGGTGTCGTCGAACTTCTCGACGACCTTGTACTGGGCCTCGCTGGACGAGCAGTCGACCTCGTTGAGGTCCGCCTTGGAGTCGGAACCGTCGTTGTGCATGCAGGCGCCGACCGAGGTCGTCTCGGCGTCGGTCTCGCTGGCCCACCAGCCGATGCCGAACTTGATGACACCGATGATGACGGCGACGACGATCACGCCGAGGATGCGGAGCACCTTCTTCCCGCCGCGCTTGGCCGGCGCGGCCGGCGGGGGCACGGGCCCGCCCTGCTGTTGCGGGAACGGCGCGTAGGGCTGCTGCGGGACTCCCGGCTCGCCGGGCTGCTGCCCCGCGGGAGCGGTGGGTGCCTGGGCGTACGGATTCTGACCCTGGGGCGGCGGCGGAGTGGTCACTGGGGGTCCCCCTCGAACTTGGGCGCATGTGACGCGGACATGGCGCGAATAAGACCCACGTAAGGTATCGGTCCGCACCGACATCCCTTCAACATCGGGGGGACTCTGTGTCATTGATGTGACACTGACCTGCGCTCAAAGCGGGCCATAGCCGCCGCAATCGCTCCGTACAGCAACGCTATCGTGACCACCAGCGGTGCCGAACGTCCGTCGGACGGCAGCATCAGCGCGGCGACTCCCGCCGCTCCGACGAACGCGATGTTGAACAGCACGTCGTACACGGAGAAGATCCGGCCGCGGAAGCCGTCGTCGACCGAGGACTGCACGACCGTGTCCGTCGCGATCTTCGCTCCCTGGGTGACCAGGCCGAGCACGAAGGCCGCGGCCAGCAGGGGCCCCGTGAGGAACGGAAGGCCGAGGGCGGGTTCCAGGACCGCCGCCGACGCGGCGCACACGACGATCCAGCGGGCCGGACCGAGCCGGCCCGCCGCCCCGGGCGTCACGGCGGCCGCGGCGAAGAACCCGGCCCCGGAGAAGCCCAGCGCCAGCCCCAGCAGGCGCAGCCCGTCATCGGCGTCCGACGTCAGGCCGTACCGGCACAGCATCAGCACCATGACCGTCAGCGCGCCGTAGCAGAACCGCATCAGCGTCATCGACGCCAGCGCCCAGGCGGCCTCCCTGCGCGGTGGGGCCGCCAGATGACGCACGCCCGCCACCAGGTCGTGGGCGGTGCCCCTCAGCGCCGTACCCAGCCGTGGCTGCACCAGCTCACGCTCCGGGCCGAGCAGCTCCGGTGCCATGAGCAGCGACGTCAGGGCCGCGCCGAGGTACAGGACGGCTGCCAGGAGCACCACGGCCGCATCGGAGTCGGCCCCTGCCAGGCGTATGACGAAGGCCAGACCGCCCCCCGCGAAGGCGGACAGGGTCCCCGCGGTCGGCGACAGGGAGTTGGCGATCACCAGGCGATCGGCGTCGACCACGCGCGGCAGCGCGGCGGACAGGCCGGCGAGGACGAAGCGGTTGATGCCGGTGACGCACAGTGCGGAGGCGTAGAACAGCCAGCTCGGGACGTCCGCGACCATCAGCACACCCGTGACCGCGGCCAGGACCGCGCGGGCCAGGTTGCCGTGCAGGAACACCTGGCGCCGCCGCCAGCGGTCCAGGAGGACCCCGGCGAAGGGACCGACGACGGAGTACGGGAGCAGCAGCACCGCCATCGCGGAGGCGATCGCGGCCGCGGAGGCCTGTCGCTCCGGGGAGAAGACGACGTAGGTGGCGAGCGCGACCTGGTAGACGCCGTCGGCGCCCTGGGAGAGGAGCCGTACGGAGAGCAGGCGCCGGAAGTCGCGGAAGCGGAGCAGGGCGCTCAGGTCGCGTGCGACGGACATGGGCCACAGCCTCACATACGGGAAGATCCCCGGGCACGGCGCCTCGGGGATCTTCCACGGCCTGCGGGGCGGAGCGTCAGCGCTCGACCTCGCCGCGGATGAACTTCTCCACGTTCTCGCGGGCCTCGTCGTCGAAGTACTGCACCGGCGGGGACTTCATGAAGTACGAGGACGCGGACAGGATGGGACCGCCGATGCCGCGGTCCTTGGCGATCTTCGCGGCGCGCAGGGCGTCGATGATGACGCCGGCGGAGTTCGGGGAGTCCCAGACCTCCAGCTTGTACTCCAGGTTCAGCGGGACGTCACCGAAGGCACGGCCCTCGAGGCGGACGTAGGCCCACTTGCGGTCGTCGAGCCACGCGACGTAGTCGGACGGGCCGATGTGCACGTTCTTCTCACCGAGGTCCCGGTCGGGGATCTGGGAGGTGACGGCCTGCGTCTTGGAGATCTTCTTGGACTCCAGGCGCTCACGCTCGAGCATGTTCTTGAAGTCCATGTTGCCGCCGACGTTCAGCTGCATCGTGCGGTCCAGGATCACGCCCCGGTCCTCGAACAGCTTCGCCATGACACGGTGCGTGATGGTGGCGCCGACCTGCGACTTGATGTCGTCGCCGACGATCGGGACGCCCGCCTCGGTGAACTTGTCCGCCCACTCCTTGGTGCCGGCGATGAAGACCGGGAGGGCGTTGACGAAGGCGACCTTGGCGTCGATGGCGCACTGGGCGTAGTACTTCGCCGCGTGCTCGGAACCCACGGGGAGGTAGCAGACGAGGACGTCGACCTGCTGGTCCTTCAGGACCTGGACGACGTCGACCGGCTCCTCGGCCGACTCCTCGATGGTGGCGCGGTAGTACTTGCCGAGACCGTCGAGGGTGTGGCCGCGCTGGACCGTCACCCCGGTGCTGGGGACGTCGCAGATCTTGATGGTGTTGTTCTCGGAGGCGCCGATGGCGTCCGCGAGGTCGAGGCCGACCTTCTTCGCGTCGACGTCGAAGGCGGCGACGAACTCGACGTCCCGCACGTGGTAGTCGCCGAACTGCACGTGCATGAGGCCCGGGACCTTGGACGCCGGGTCGGCGTCCTTGTAGTACTCGACGCCCTGCACCAGCGACGCGGCGCAGTTGCCCACGCCGACGATGGCTACGCGAACCGAACCCATTCCGGTTGCTCCCTGTGTGTTCTCGGTGAAGCCCCGACGGGACCTCACATGGCGGTGTCGCCGGGCGTATCCGGCCGGGACGTGTTCCCGGGCCGGGGCAGGCCGCCCGTCGCTCCATTGGTGGTGTCCTGCTGAGCGGATTCGCCGGATGCCGGACCCTTCAGGTCCCGCCCGGCGCGCTCGCTCTCGATGAGCTCGTTCAGCCAGCGCACTTCGCGCTCCACGGACTCCATCCCGTGGCGCTGGAGCTCGAGGGTGTAGTCGTCGAGGCGCTCGCGGGTGCGCGCGAGGGAGGCGCGCATCTTCTCCAGGCGCTCCTCCAGCCGGCTGCGGCGGCCCTCGAGCACGCGCATGCGCACGTCCCGGGAGGTCTGCCCGAAGAAGGCGAAGCGTGCGGCGAAGTGCTCGTCGTCGTACGTGTCGGGGCCCGTCTGGGAGAGCAGCTTCTCGAAGTGCTCCTTGCCCTCCGCCGTGAGCCGGTAGACGATTTTGGCCCGGCGCCCCGTCAGTGAAGCGGCGCCGGCTTCCTCGGCGGTGTTCCCCGGCTCTTCGATCAACCAGCCGTTTGCGAGCAGCGTCTTGAGGCAGGGATAGAGCGTCCCGTAGCTGAACGCACGGAACACACCCAGTGACGTATTGAGTCGTTTGCGCAGCTCATAGCCGTGCATCGGGGATTCGCGGAGCAGGCCGAGTACGGCGAACTCGAGGATCCCGGAACGCCGGCCCATCGTCGCCTCCTCTCTGCCGCGGACATGCCGTGACGGTCTTTATCTCGCACTGATGTATCGACTCGATACATCACGACGATAGAACGGCCTGTCGGGTGGGACAAGAGGGGGGATGGTGAACGGGATCACATCACCGATTCGTTGGAGGCAAGTTGCCCTATTTGGGGTGAACTTCGGACCTCGGCAGGTTTTGGCGGTGCGTAGTCTGTGCGCCATGCACACCGCCGGGAACCGAGTGACGCCCGGGGACGTCCTCGTCCTCGGTGCAGTACGGGTGAATGCGGGACCGACCGCATCCGTACTTCGGGGGGACCGGAAACCAGCCGCTGTTTCCAGGCGCGCAGGGATGCGCCTGCCCGAGGAGTAATCGTTCGATGAGCGAGCACCGTCGCAAACCGCCGCAGCCGCAAGGAGGCGGACGTGCCGCGGCCCGACGCGGCCAGTCCGGTTCGTCCTCCACCCGCCGCGCGGCACCGCGAGGCGCCACCGGATCTCCTGCCGACTCCTATGGGCCCAGTTCCTATGGGTCGGTCTCGTCCGGCGTGGGGGGTGATGAGCATTCCTACGGCGGTCGCGCCGAGGCCCGCCGGGCCGCACAGAGAAACGGCGGCCGCCGCAGGACGGCCGAGCCGGGACGGCGTGGTGGTCCCGGCGGCCCGAACGGCCCCGGGCGGGGCAGGGGCCGCCCGGCGCCGCCCGCGCGGAAGGGCTTCATCGACTATCCGCGGGCGGGCAAGTACGGAGCCGCCCGCTGGCTGCCCTCGTGGCGGCTGGTCACCGGCACCCTTCTCACCTTCATCGGCGGGCTGATGGTCGCGGCCGGCATCGGGTACGCGATGGTCGGCATTCCGAAGGTCAATGAGACGGCCCTGGCCCAGAACAACGTCTTCTACTGGTCCAACGGCACCCAGTTGGCGGCCACGGGCGGCCAGGCCAACCGGCAGATCGTGCCGCCGTCGGAGATCCCGAAGGACATGAAGAACGCGGTGGTCTCCGCGGAGAACGCCTCGTTCTACACGGACAAGGGCGTCGACCCGATGGGCATCGCCCGCGCGTTCGTCAACATGGCCCGGGGCGGTGAGACGCAGGGTGGCTCGACCATCACCCAGCAGTTCGTGAAGAACACCTACCTGAGCCAGGAACAGACGGTCTCCCGCAAGTTCAAAGAGCTCTTCATCTCCATCAAGGTCAACTCGAAGATGTCGAAGGACGAGATCCTCGCGGGCTACCTGAACACGGCCTACTACGGACGCAACGCCTACGGCATCCAGGCCGCCGCCCAGGCCTACTTCGGCGTGGACGCCAAGAAGCTCACCACCGAGCAGTGCGCCTTCCTCGCGTCCGTCCTCAAGGGCCCCAACCTCTACAACCCCGACGGCGGCATCGGCGCGGCGGCCACCGAGAAGGCCAACACCGAGCGGGCCAGGGAGCGGTGGAACTGGATCCTGGGCCGCATGGTCGAGCTGGGGAAGCTGCCGGCGGCGGAGCGGCCCGACCCCAGCAAGTTCCCCAAGTTCAAGGCGCCCACCTCCTCCCTGTCCGGACAGACGGGTTACCTCGTCGACATCGCCAAGGAGTACGTGGCGAAGAAGACGGGCCTGACCCCAGAGCAGCTCGAGAAGGGCGGCTACCGGATCTACACGACCTTCGACAGGAAGAAGGTCCAGGAGCTGACAGACGCGGTCCAGAAGACGAAGAAGAGCTTCCTCGACCCCAAGAAGCGTCCGGAGCTCGACACGCACGTCCAGTTCGGCGCGGCCTCGATCGACCCGAACTCGGGCGCGATCGTCGCGCTGTACGGCGGCGACGGCTACAACAAGGGGCACTACACCAACAACGCCAACACCTCGGGTGTCCCGGTCGGCTCGACCTGGAAGCCGTTCGTGCTGGCCGCGGCGATGAAGTACGGCACCTACGAGACCCGCCCCGAGCCGCTGTCCCCCCTGGCCCGGTACAACGGCGACGACCTGGTCGTGATCCGGAACCAGAACGGCGACCCGATCATGGGCAACGACGGCAAGCCGTTCCGCCAGAAGAACGAGGGCACCACGGACTGGGGCATGGTCACCCTCAAGAAGGCCATGGAGCAGTCGATCAACACGCCGTTCGCCCAGCTGGGCATCGACGTCGGCCTGGAGAACACCCGGACCCTGGCGCAGTCGATCGGCATCCTCCCGGAGTCCTTCGACAAGGGGAACCTGCGCAACGTGTCGTTCTCGCTGGGTACGTCCACCCCGAGCGCCATCCGCATGGCGGACGCGTACGGCACCTTCGCCAGCTCGGGAACGCACTACGAGCCCTACTCGGTCACCGCGGTGAAGAAGGACGGCCGGAACCTGCCCGGGTTCTCGGCCCCGGAGGGCGAGCGGGCGCTCGACGAGAACATCGCGAACAACGTCACGGACGTCTTGGAGAACGTGGTCGAGAACGGTACGGCCAAGAAGATCGCGGACATCGGCTTCCCGGCGGCCGGCAAGACCGGTACGACCGACAAGAACAAGTCGGCGTGGTTCGTCGGGTACACGCGGGAGCTGTCCACCGCCGTCACGCTGTTCCGCACCGACCCTGCCCAGGCCGAGCTGCTGTCCATGAACGGTACCGGCGGTGTCCCGTCGATCCACGGTGGTGACATCCCGGCCCAGATCTGGAAGGACTACATGGCGGAGGCGACGAAGGGCGACGCGCACAAGCCCTTCCCGGACGCGGAGCCCATCGGCGAGATCGTCAACGCGGTGCCGAGCCCGTCGGTGACGCCCACCCCCTCCGAGCCCGTGGAGGAGAGCCCGTCGCCGAGCCCCTCGCCGAGCGTCACGTCCACCAGCCCGTCCCCGTCGCCGAGCAACACCTGCGGCTTCTTCGGGTGCAACGGCAACGGCGGGAACGGCAACGGCGGCAACACGGACGGCGGCACGAGTACCTCCCCGTCGCCGAGCGAGAGCAGTGGCAACGCGACCAGAGGCAACGGTCCCGGAGGCGGGATCTTCGGCGGCACGAGCAACTAGCCGCCGAGCCGTTCGACAGCGAAAGGGCCGGGCCCTCGGAACCCCTCCGAGCGCCCGGCCTCTTTGTGTGGCCGGGCGCGTCTCCCAGGGGACCCCGCAGCTCCTCGTCCATGGGCGCCTGACCGTCAAGGGGCGCCTGGCCTCATTCGGCAGGCGCCGTTCGTCCGCGGTGTCCGGTCCGTTGCCTCCTGGGTGTTTCACGTGAAACATGTGCCGGTGATCCCGCCGGGTGCCGCGTGCCCCGGCGCGCCCCCGAATGCGTACGGCAGGATGTGCGGCATGCCCAGTGCTGAATCGACGCAAGCGAGCGTGCACGAGCCCGGTCCGGTGCGGCCCACCCAGGAGGACGAGGTTGCCGCGGCCGGCAGTGAGCTGATCGGCGGCCCCGTCGGACGGCGCGCCCTGCTCGGGACGTCCTGGTGGACGCCCGTGCGGATCATCGCGCTCGTGGCGATCGGCATGTTCGCCCTCGGTCTGGTCCAGAAGGCGCCCTGCTACAACGGCGCCTGGTTCTTCGGGGCCAGCTCCCAGTACACCAAGGCGTGCTACTCGGACATCCCTCACCTCTACCAGGGCCGCGGTTTCGCCGACGGTCTCGTGCCGTACTTCGACCGGCTCCCCGGTGACATGGACTTCCTCGAGTACCCGGTGCTCACCGGGCTCTTCATGGAGGTGGCCTCCTGGCTCACTCCCGGCAGCGGGAGCATCCAGGACCAGGAGCAGTGGTACTGGGTGGTCAATGCCGGGATGCTCATGGTGTGCGCGGCCGTCATCGCCGTGTGCGTGACCCGTACGCATGCCCGCCGGCCCTGGGACGCCCTGCTGGTCGCCCTGGCGCCCGCCCTGGCGCTGACCGCCACCATCAACTGGGACCTGCTCGCCGTCGCTCTGACGGCCGCCGCCATGCTCATGTGGTCCCGGGGCCGTTCCCTCGCCTTCGGCGTACTCCTGGGGCTCGCCACGGCCGCCAAGCTCTACCCGGTCCTGCTGCTCGGCCCGCTGCTCGTGCTGTGCTGGCGCGCCGGCACGTGGCGGGAGTACGGAAGGGCACTGGGCGGCGCGGTCGGCGCCTGGCTGGTCGTGAACCTCCCCGTGATGCTGTTCGCCTTCGAGGGGTGGTCGAAGTTCTACCGCTTCAGCCAGGAGCGCGGCGTCGACTTCGGCTCGTTCTGGCTGATCCTGGCTCAGAACTCGCGCCGGCCCCTCAGCACCGACACCGTCAACACCGTCGCGGCCCTGCTCATCCTGCTGTGCTGCGGAGGCATCGCGGCACTGGCGCTGAGCGCCCGGCGCCGCCCGCGCTTCGCCCAGCTGGCCTTCCTGGTCGTGGCGGCCTTCGTCGTCACCAACAAGGTCTACTCGCCGCAGTACGTCCTCTGGCTGGTCCCGCTGGCCGCGCTGGCCCGGCCGAAGTGGCGGGACTTCCTGGTCTGGCAGGCGTGCGAGGTGGCGTACTTCCTGGGCATCTGGATGTACCTCGCGTACACCATGAGTGGTGACGCCCACAAGGGCCTGCCCACCGACGGCTACCACTGGGCCATCGGTGTGCACCTGCTCGGCACGCTGTACCTGTGCGCGGTCGTCGTGCGCGACATCCTCGTGCCGGAGCGGGACGTGGTGCGCCGCGCCGGGGACGACGACCCCTCGGGCGGCGTGCTCGACGGGGCGGAGGACGTCTTCGTCCTGGGGACGGCGGCCCGTCCGCCCCGCCACGCTGTCCACTGCGACGAGCGCGCCGCGGGCTGGGGACGCCGCGACCCGTTCGCCGCCGACGACAGTTCGCTCTGAGCGAAACGGACGGGTGAGCCCGTACGCGAAAGGCCGTACCCGGAGGTCTCCGGATACGGCCTGTGGCTCGGCGGGGGGACGCTCAGCGATCCACGATGCGGTCGAACTGTGTGGTGGTGTGCCGCAGATGGGCCACCAGTTCGTCGCCGACCTTCGGTTCCGGGGCGTCCGAGGGCACGAACAGGATCGACACCTGCATGTGCGGCGGTTCCGCGAACCAGCGCTGCTTGCCGCCCCAGACGAACGGGGAGAGATTGCGGTTGACCGTGGCGAGGCCGGCCCGGGCGACGCCCTTGGCACGCGGCATGACGCCGTGCAGCGCCTTGGGGGCCTCCAGGCCCACCCCGTGCGACGTACCGCCCGCGACGACCACCAGGAAGCCGTCCGAGGCCGCCTTCTGCTGCCGGTAGCCGAAGCGGTCGCCCTTGGCGACGCGCGTGACGTCCAGGACGGCGCCGTGGTACTCCGTCGCCTCGTGGTCCCCCAGCCACAGCCGGGTGCCGATACGCGCCCGGAAGCGGGTCTGCGGGAACTGCTGCTGCAGCCGGGCCAGTTCGTCGGCCTTCAGATGACTGACGAACATGGTGTGCAGGGGCAGCCGGGCCGCACGCAGCCGGTCCATCCAGCCGATGACCTCCTCGACGGCATCGGAGCCGTCGGCGCGGTCGAGCGGCAGGTGGATGGCGAAGCCCTCCAGGCGGACGTTCTCGATGGCGGCGTGCAGCTGGGGCAGCTCCTGCTCGGTGATGCCGTGCCGCTTCATCGAGGACATCACCTCGATGACGATGCGCGCCCCCACCAGGCCGTAGACCCCGTCGACCGACGACACCGAGCGCACGACGCGGTCGGGCAGCGGCACGGGCTCCTCGCCTCGCCGGTACGGCGTCAGCACCAGCAGGTCACCGCTGAACCAGTCCTTGATCCGCGCGGCCTCGTAGGTGGTGCCGACGGCGAGCATGTCCGAGCCCAGCCGTGTGGCCTCCTCCGCCAGCCGCTCGTGCCCGAAGCCGTAGCCATTGCCCTTGCAGACCGGGACCAGACCCGGGAACTGCTCCTGCACGTGCTTGTGATGCGCCCGCCAGCGCGCGGTGTCGACGTAGAGCGTGAGCGCCATGGCCGGACCTGGGACCTTTCTCGTGGCTGCGGTGTAGCAGGGAGGGAGACGGAAACGGGGGAAACGCGAGACGCGGGGTCAGCGCCGCGACATGTAGATGTCGAGCGCCTTGTGGAGCAGCTTGTTCAGCGGGAAGTCCCACTCGCCGAGGTACTCGGCCGCCTGCCCGCCGGTGCCCACCTTGAACTGGATGAGACCGAAGAGGTGGTCGGACTCGTCGAGCGAGTCGGAGATGCCCCGCAGGTCGTACACGGTGGCGCCGAGCGCGTAGGCGTCCCGCAGCATCCGCCACTGCATGGCGTTCGACGGCCTCACCTCACGGCCGATGTTGTCGGAGGCGCCGTAGGAGTACCAGACGTGGCCGCCGACGATCAGCATGGTCGCCGCAGCCAGGTTCACACCGTTGTGGCGGGCGAAGTACAGCCGCATGCGGTTGGGGTCCTCGGAGTTGAGGGCCGTCCACATGCGCTGGAAGTACGACAGCGGACGGGGGCGGAAGTGGTCGCGCACCGCCGTGATCTCGTACAGCCGCTGCCACTCCTCCAGGTCCTGGTAACCGCCCTGGACCACCTCGACGCCGGCCTTCTCGGCCTTCTTGATGTTGCGGCGCCACAGCTGGTTGAAGTTCTTGTGGACCTCTTCCAGGGAGCGGTTGGCCAGCGGCACCTGGAAGACGTAGCGGGGCTGGACGTCGCCGAAGCCGGCGCCTCCGTCCTCGCCCTGCTGCCAGCCCATGCGGCGCAGCTTGTCGGAGACCTCGAAGGCGCGCGGCTCGATGAAGTCGGCCTCCAGGTCGCGCAGACGCTTCACGTCCGGGTCCTGGATGCCCTTCTTGATGGTGTCGGCGTCCCAGCGCCGGATGATCACGGGCGGGCCCATCTTCACCGAGAAGGCGCCCTGCTGCTTCAGGTGCGCCAGCATCGGCTGGATCCAGTCGTCGAGATTCGGCGCGAACCAGTTGATGACCGGGCCCTCGGGCAGGTACGCCAGGTACCGCTTGATCTTGGGGAGCTGACGGTAGAGGACGAGACCGGCGCCGACGAGCTGGCCCGTCCGGTCGTCGAACCAGCCGAGGTTCTCCGAGCGCCACTCCGCCTTGACGTCCGCCCAGGCCGGCACCTGCATGTGACTGGCAGCGGGCAGGCTCTGGACATAGGCCAGATGCTGCTCTCGACTGATGGTCCTCAGGGTCAGGCTCATTCGGGGCGCTCCTCGGGCTGGCGTGTCCCCATGGGTACAGGGGTCCGGCTCTCGCCGAAGCCTACTGCGCTGGGCGAGCGGCCCGAATGACCGTACGGAACCTTCGCACCGGCCCATGGGCTGCCGGGGTGTCACCTGCACGCGTGTGCACGGCCGTCCGCCGGGTTCCCGGCGGACGGTGACCGTGATCAGTGGGAGGTGGAAGGGGTGTGGGTGTCAGCCGACCAGGCCGCCGTGCCACATGCCGAGGAAGAAGCCCACCGCGGAGGCGCCGAGGCCGAGGATCAGCCCGAAACGCTCGCGTGTCGTCACCGACACCCACTGGCCGTACGCGCCGGTGAGGATGCCGACCAGGCCGGTCCAGGAGCTCAGCAGGTGCAGACTCTGGGACGACAGCGCCGTGACGAAGGACGTCAGGCCCAGCACCAGGGTCACCACGAGCAGGGTGTCCTGGAGAGGGTGGCGCTTGCCGTCCGTGGCCATGAGGCCGCTGCCCGCGGTGTTGGGTCGCAATGCCTGTGCCATGGGGCACCTCCTGCGAAAGGCGGCGCATCGTAGCGCCGTACACACCCGATGTGTCCAGGTTGACGGGTCCTGCCGCCTGATTTCAACCCGAAGCGGGGGTGCGGGTACTCTGTACCGTCTGCACCTGTCGTGCCTGCCCGGTAGTACGTCGGGGCGGAACGCCGGGCACTCGCTCCCGATCCGACGGAGCGGCCCGGGGATCCGGCCGGCCGGCCCCCATTGTCAGTGGTGGCTGTTTTACTGGCAGGCATTGGTGCACCACGCATCACAACCCTCCTGCCACGGAACGACCGTGGCCGCTGAGTCCAGAGGAGGTGGGTTCCACATGCGTCACTACGAGGTGATGGTCATCCTCGACCCCGATCTCGAGGAGCGCGCTGTCTCCCCGCTGATCGAGAACTTCCTTTCTGTCGTCCGTGACGGCGGCGGAAAGGTCGAGAAGGTCGACACCTGGGGCCGTCGTCGTCTCTCGTACGAGATCAAGAAGAAGCCCGAGGGCATCTACTCGGTCATCGACCTGCAGGCCGAGCCTGCGGTCGTCAAGGAGCTCGACCGCCAGATGAACCTGAACGAGTCGGTCCTCCGGACCAAGGTCCTCCGTCCCGAGACCCACTGAGCTCTCCCGCTCAGCTGATCCCGGGATTCGAGTAGCAGCACCCAGCAGCCAGCAGCACACCCGCCGAGAGGTTCCCCCATGGCAGGCGAGACCGTCATCACGGTCGTCGGCAATCTTGTCGACGACCCCGAGCTGCGCTTCACCCCCTCCGGTGCGGCGGTCGCGAAGTTCCGTGTCGCGTCCACGCCCCGCACCTTCGACCGTCAGACGAACGAGTGGAAGGACGGCGAGAGCCTGTTCCTGACCTGCTCGGTCTGGCGCCAGGCGGCGGAGAACGTCGCCGAGTCGCTCCAGCGAGGCATGCGCGTCATCGTGCAGGGCCGGCTGAAGCAGCGGTCCTACGAGGACCGCGAGGGCGTCAAGCGCACGGTCTACGAGCTGGACGTCGAGGAAGTCGGCGCCAGCCTGCGCAACGCCACGGCCAAGGTCACCAAGACCACGGGCCGCGGTGGCCAGGGCGGTTACGGCGGCGGTGGCGGCCAGGGCGGCGGCGGCTGGGGCGGCGGCCCCAGCGGCTCCAGCGGCGGCGGCCAGGGCGGTGCTCCGGCCGACGACCCGTGGGCGACCGGCGCTCCCGCCGGTGGCAACCAGGGTGGCGGCGGCTGGGGCGGCAGCTCCGGCGGCGGTGGCGGCTACTCGGACGAGCCCCCCTTCTAGGGCGTCCAGCCCGGTTTCCGGACCGGGCCGGGCCGAGGGCGGGGCCGTACCCACACTTCTTGATCACACAGGAGAAACACCATGGCGAAGCCGCCTGTGCGCAAGCCGAAGAAGAAGGTCTGCGCTTTCTGCAAGGACAAGGTCACGTACGTGGACTACAAGGACACGAACATGCTGCGGAAGTTCATTTCCGACCGCGGCAAGATCCGTGCCCGCCGCGTGACCGGCAACTGCACGCAGCACCAGCGTGACGTCGCCACGGCCGTCAAGAACAGCCGTGAGATGGCGCTGCTGCCCTACACCTCCACCGCGCGATAAGGGAAGGGTGAGCCACACATGAAGATCATCCTTACCCACGAGGTCTCCGGCCTCGGTGCCGCGGGTGACGTCGTCGACGTCAAGGACGGCTACGCTCGCAACTACCTTATCCCGCGGAAGTTCGCGATCCGCTGGACCAAGGGTGGCGAGAAGGACGTCGAGCAGATCCGTCGTGCTCGCAAGATCCACGAGATCCAGACCATCGAGCAGGCCAACCAGATCAAGGCCCAGCTCGAGGGTGTGAAGGTCCGTCTGGCCGTCCGCTCGGGCGACTCCGGCCGTCTCTTCGGTTCCGTCACCCCGGCCGACGTCGCCTCGGCGATCAAGGCTGCCGGTGGTCCGGAGGTCGACAAGCGCCGCATCGAGATCGGTGCGCCGATCAAGACCCTGGGCGCCCACGAGACGTCCGTGCGTCTGCACCCCGAGGTCGCCGCGAAGGTCGACGTCGAGGTCGTCGCGGGCTGATCACCGCGTTCGGCTGGAGCAGCTGGAAGAAGGGCCGTACCCCGCCGGGTGCGGCCCTTCTTCGTGGCTGGGTCGCCGTGCCTCACCGGAGGCCGTGGTCCGTGTGTTCCACGTGAAACGGCGGCCGGTCGCGACGGTCAGCGGGCCGCGCCCGTCACCAGCCACCGCCCGGAGCGGGTGCGCAGCCAGAGAGTGATCATCCGTACGGTCATCATCAGCGTCATCGCGCCCCACAGCGCGGTGAGCCCCCCGCCGAGTGCGGGCACCAGCACGGCGGCCGGGGTGAAGACCGCGAGCGTGACCAGCATCGCCCAGGCGAGGTACGGGCCGTCGCCCGCACCCATGAGGACGCCGTCGAGGACGAAGACGATGCCGCAGACCGGCTGGGAGAGCGCCACCACGAGCAGCGCCGGCAGGGCGGCCTCCCGCACGGGGGAGTCGGAGGTGAACAGCGGCAGGAAGACCGGCCGGGTCACGATTACCAGGAGACCGAGGACCAGGCCGACCGCGACGCCCCACTGCACCATGCGGCGGCAGACGGCCCGGGCGCCCTGGGCGTCGCCGGCCCCGAGGTAGCGCCCGATGATCGCCTGTCCGGCGATCGCGATGGCGTCGAGTGCGAAGGCCAGCAGGCTCCACAGTGACAGGATGATCTGGTGCGCGGCGATGTCGGCGTCGCCCAGGCGGGCGGCCACCGCTGTCGCGATCATCAGGATCGCCCGCAGGGAGAGCGTGCGGACGAGCAGGGGTGCGCCGGCCTGCGCGCAGGCTCTGATCCCAGCGACGTCCGGGCGCAGCGAGGCACCGTGGCGGCGGGCACCGCGGACGACCACGGCCAGGTACACGGCGGCCATGCCGCACTGGGCGATGACCGTGCCCCAGGCCGAGCCCGCGACGCCGAGTCCGGCGCCGTAGACGAGGCCGGCGTTGAGGACGGCGTTGGCCACGAAGCCGCCGATGGCGACGTAGAGCGGTGTCCGGGTGTCCTGCAGTCCCCTCAGGATGCCCGTGGCGGCCAGCACGACGAGCATGGCGGGGATGCCCAGGCTGGAGATGCGCAGGTAGGTCGTCGCGTACGGGGCGGCCGTGGGCGAGGCGCCGAAGAGGTCCACGAGGCCGGGAGCGCCGGGCAGGACGACCGCGATGACGGCGGCGCCGATCAGGAGCGCCAGCCAGACACCGTCCATGCCCTGGCGGATGGCGGCCTGGAGATCGCCCGCACCGACGCGCCGGGCGACGGCCGCGGTGGTGGCGTAGGCGAGGAAGACGAAGACGCTGACGGCCGTTGTCAGGAGGGCCGAGGCGATGCCGAGCCCGGCGAGCTGCGCCGTGCCGAGATGGCCGACGATGGCGCTGTCGGCCATGACGAAGAGCGGCTCGGCGACGAGTGCGCCAAAGGCCGGAACGGCGAGCGCGACGATCTCGCGGTCGTGCCGGCGCCGCACGGCGGCAGGGCGTACGGGGGCCTGTGTCATAGCCACCAATCTAACCGTCCACAGGTAAGAGATGCAAAGGGCATGTGACCCTTACTCGGGCGTATGTGTCCTGCGTATGTGCGTGACACTTCAAGCGAACTTGATCCGACCGGGGAAGTTTTTCTTCTGCACAGCCCGTGGATCATAAAGTTGCAGGTCAGCGCAGTTGGCTCGGATAAGGCGAGGGCTTGTTCACAGCGCTGTCCACCGGATCGTGCACAGGTTTCATGGAGTTCTCCACAGCATCGGGCCGCTCGTCCACATGGCCTGTGGATAACCAGATTGGCTGACGGTGCCCGGGGGCCTACCGTGGTCCGGCGCCCGCTCCGTCCGCCGGCTTCGAAAGCGTCGCCCACATGACGCGCCAGAAGCGGAGCAGGGCCTCTTAAGTGTCAGTGCCGTGCCGTAGGAAAGAGGGGCACGGCGAGGTCCGCTCGGCGGACGGGAGGAGGTCGCTCGGTTGAGCATTTCCGAGCCCTTGGACGACCCGTGGGCCGACAGCGGTCCCAGTGATCGTCTGCCCGCCTCCCGCCGGCGCCCCGACGGGGGCCGGGGCCGCGACGAGCAGCACGACCGCGGCCGGGACAGTGGTGCGTGGGACGGTGCGAGCGCCTCCTTCGAGCGGGTCCCGCCGCAGGACCTGGACGCCGAGCAGTCGGTCCTCGGCGGGATGCTCCTGTCCAAGGACGCCATCGCCGACGTCGTGGAGATCCTCAAGGGACACGACTTCTACAAGCCCGCGCACGAGACGATCTACCAGGCGATCCTCGACGTCTACGCCAAGGGCGAGCCGGCCGACCCCATCACGATCGCCGCCGAGCTGACCCGACGCGGTGAGATCAACAAGGTGGGCGGCGCCTCCTATCTGCACTCCCTGGTGCAGACGGTGCCGACGGCGGCGAACGCCGAGTACTACGCCGAGATCGTCCACGAGCGCGCCGTCCTGCGGCGCCTGGTCGAGGCCGGCACGCGCATCACGCAGATGGGCTACGCGGCCGACGACGACGTCGACGAGATCGTCAACCGGGCCCAGGCGGAGATCTACGCGGTCACCGAGCAGCGCACCAGCGAGGACTACCTGCCGCTGGGCGACATCATGGAAGGCGCTCTCGACGAGATCGAGGCGATCGGTTCGCGCAGCGGGGAGATGACGGGTGTCCCGACCGGCTTCACCGACTTCGACTCGCTGACCAACGGTCTGCACCCGGGGCAGATGATCGTCATCGCCGCCCGTCCCGCGATGGGCAAGTCGACGCTCGCGCTCGACTTCGCCCGTGCCGCCTCGATCAAGCACAACCTGCCGAGTGTCATCTTCTCGCTCGAAATGGGCCGTAACGAGATCGCGATGCGTCTGCTGTCGGCCGAGGCCCGGGTCGCGCTGCACCACATGCGGTCGGGCACGATGACCGACGAGGACTGGACCCGGCTGGCCCGGCGGATGCCGGACGTGTCGGCCGCTCCGCTCTACATCGACGACTCCCCGAACCTGTCGATGATGGAGATCCGCGCGAAGTGCCGCCGCCTCAAGCAGCGCAACGACCTGAAGCTGGTCGTCATCGACTACCTCCAACTGATGCAGTCGGGCGGCTCCAAACGTGCCGAGAGCCGTCAGCAGGAGGTCTCGGACATGTCCCGGAACCTGAAGCTGCTCGCCAAGGAACTGGAGATCCCGGTCATCGCGCTCTCGCAGCTCAACCGTGGTCCCGAGCAGCGCACCGACAAGAAGCCGATGGTCTCCGACCTGCGTGAGTCCGGCTCGATCGAGCAGGACGCCGACATGGTCATCCTGCTGCACCGCGAGGACGCCTATGAGAAGGAGTCCCCGCGCGCCGGCGAGGCGGACCTGATCGTCGCCAAGCACCGCAACGGCCCGACGGCGACCATCACCGTCGCCTTCCAGGGCCACTACTCGCGGTTCGTGGACATGGCGCAGACCTGATGACGCGAGGGCGGCCTCCCGGCTCCGGCCGCGCGATCCGGCCGCCCGCTTCCTGCCGGCCGCGTTGGTAGGGGCGCGGCGAGGTGAGGGGTCCCGGGTCAGCGAGCGGCCCGGGTCAGTCCGCCACGGGCAGGCACTCGGCGAGCAGGGCGACGATGTCGCGCCAGGCCCGCTGCGCGTGCTGCGGGTGATGGGCGACACCCGGTAGCACGGTGTGGCCGACCGTCGGGTGGTGGAAGGCGTGCTGGGCTCCGCCGTACACCGTCAGGCGCCAGTCGACGCCCGCGGCCTGCATCTCGGCGGCGAAGGCCTCCCGCTGCTCGGCGGGCATGATCGGGTCCTCCGAGCCGACGCCGGCCCACACCGGGCAGCGGATGCGCGCGGCCTCACCCGGCCGGCCCGTGGTCACCGCGTTGACCGTCCCGATTGCCCGCAGGTCGACGCCGTCGCGCCCGAGTTCCAGCGCGATCGCGCCTCCGGTGCCGTAGCCGACGGCGGCTGTCCGGGCGAGGTCGGCCCGCGGTTCGGCACGCAGTACGTCGAGCGCCGCATGGCCGATCCCCCGCATCCGGTCGGGGTCGGCGAGTAGCGGGGTCACGTGGGCCAGCATCTCCTGCGGGTCGCTGAACCAGCGTCCGCCGTTGATGTCGAACGCCAGCGCCACGTACCCCAGTACGGCGAGGGCGTCGGCCCGGCGGCGCTGGAAGTCGTTCAGCCCTGGCCCCTCGGGCCCGATCAGGACCGCGGGCCGGCGGTCGACACCGGCGGGGAGCGCGAGGTGTCCGATCATCGTGAGGCCGTCGGCCGGGTATTCCACCGTGCGCGTGGTGACCGTCGTCATGAGACCGGACGGTAGCGATGGCCGAGCGCGGTCGGGCCGGTTCTTGGCTGTCGGCAGAACAGCGTTGGCGAGAGCCCGTGGGCGGGCACTGTGGAAGGCCCCCGCACTCGACGTGCGCGCCCACGCCGGATGGACTGGGGGCATGACGACTACTCAGGAAGAACTGCTGCCCGGCACGCGACGGGCCCTGCTGCACCGGATCGCCCTGGCCCAGGCCGAAGGGCGCGCACCGTCCCTGGTCGCGGCGGTCGTCCGGGGCAGCCGCGCGGTGTGGCACGGCGCGCGGAGCATGAGGGACGAGCACGCTCCCGACGAGAACGTGCAGTACCGGATCGGCTCGATCACCAAGACGTTCACCGCCGTGCTCGTACTGCGGCTGCGTGACGAGGGCGCCCTCGACCTCGGTGATCCACTGGAGAAGCACCTGCCCGGGACAGGGGCGGGGCATGCGACCATCGCCGAACTCCTGGCCCACACCAGTGGGCTGGCTGCCGAGACGCCGGGGCCCTGGTGGGAGCGGACCCCCGGATCGCTGCGTCCGGAACTGACCGATCTCCTCGGTGAGCAGCCCCTACGGCATCCGGCGGGCCGGCGGCACCACTACTCGAACCCCGGATACGCCCTGCTGGGGGCGTTGGTCGAACAGGTACGGGGCGCCTCCTGGGAGGACGTCCTCCAGCGGGAGGTGCTCGAGCCGCTGGGCCTGTACCGGACGAGTGTGCGCCCGCGGGATCCGCATGCGGGCGGCTGGGCGGTCCATCCCTGGGCCGATGTGATGCTGCCCGAGCCCGCCGAGGATCTCGGCCGGATGGGCCCCGCCGGGCAGTTGTGGTCCACCACCGGCGACCTGGCCCGCTTCGCGGTCTTCCTGGCCCACGGTCACGACAGCGTGCTCAGCGCGGAATCCGTGCGGGAGATGCGGACGCCCGCGGCTCCGGCCGAGGTGGCGGACCTGGCGGACGGAGCGACGTACGGACTCGGCCTGCAGATCCAGCACTGCGGCGGCCGGGTGCTCGTGGGGCACTCCGGGTCCCTGCCGGGTTTCCTGGCGAACCTCACCCTCAGCGTGGAGGACGACGTGGCCTGCGTCGTCCTGGCCAACTGCACCTCCGGCCCCGCGCTGTCCACGGTGGGCGCCGACCTGCTGCGGATCGTCACCGAGGCCGAACCGCGCATCCCCGCACCGTGGCGGCCGCTGCGGGAGGCCGACCCGTCGGTGCTGGAGTACGTGGGGCAGTGGTACTGGGGCACGCAGGGCTTCGCGCTGCGGTTGACGGCGGACGGCCTTGTGTCACTGGAGCCGCTGTCCGGGAGGGGGCGCCGGTCGAGGTTCCGGCAGAACGGCGACGGAACCTGGACGGGTCTGGAGGGGTACTACGCGGGCGAGCTGCTGCGGGTGGTGCGACGGCCTGACGGTTCGGTCAGCCACCTCGACCTCGGATCCTTCGTCTTCACCCGGCAGCCGTACGACGACTCGGCGCCCCTGCCCGGCGGAACCGACCCGGAGGGGTGGCGGGGCATCGGCTAGGTCCTGTCGCTGGCAACAGACCGGCTGTGAGGTGCGGTGCCTTCCGGTCGGCGCAACGCCTGGGTGACCCAGACCAGGCCTTGTGCCCGTCGGCATGACAGGCGTCCTGTTTCACGTGGAACAGGACGCCTTGCCTTTGCGCCGGCCGGGCCGGGCTCGATCGTCCGGCAGCCGAAGCCGAAGCCGAAGCCGAAGCCGAAGCCGAAGCCGAAGCCGAGGCACGACGTCCGAGGTCCGGCGCGTCGGTGCCGAGGTCAGAGCTGGAGCTTGAAGCCCACGTGTGAGGCCGTGAAACCCAGCCGCTCGTAAAAACGGTGGGCGTCGGTGCGTGTCGCGTCCGAGGTCAGTTGCACCAACTGGCAGCCGTGGCACCGCGAGGCGCCGATCGCCCACTCGATGAGCTGTGTGCCCAGGCCGCTGCCGCGTTCGTCGGCATGGACCCGTACGCCTTCGATGATCGACCGGGTGGAGCCGCGCCGGGACAGTCCGGGAATGATCGAGAGCTGCAGCGTGCCGATGACGCGTCCCTCGCGTACCGCGACGACCAGGTGCTGGTTCGGGTCGCTGCTGAGCCGTTCCAGTGCGGCCTGGTACGGAGCGAGGTCGTCCGGCGACTCGCGCTGTGCGCCCAGCGGGTCGTCCGCGAGCATGCCGACGATGGCAGGGACGTCGTCGGCGACGGCGGGCCGTATGTCGAGATCTTCCATGCCCCCGCACCCTACGCGGGGCGGTCACGACCGTCGGGATTACGCCGTGGCAGGAGCGTGGAGCGACTCCACGGCCCGGACCAGCGGCGCGAGGTCCGGGTTCTTGGCTGCCTCGTCGAGCGCATCGCGCAGCGCGCGGTCATTGGTCGGCCGGGCCTCTTCGAGCAGCTTGAGGCCGGCCTCGGTGACATTGGTGTAGATGCCGCGTCGGTCGGTGGGGCACAGATAGCGCTCGAGCAGACCTCGGTCCTCGAGCCGGGTGACCAGCCGGGTGGTGGCGCTCTGGCTGAGCACGACCGCGTCGGCGACCTGCTTCATCTGCAGATGGCCGCCTTCCCCGTCGTGCTGTCGGCTGAGGACGTCCAGCAGGAAGTACTCGCGCGCACTCAGATCGTGCCCGGCCTGCAGGGCGCGCTCGATGTGCGCCTCGATCCTGCCGTGCAGCAGGGAGAGGGCGCCCCATCCCTGGGAGAGGGCGGTGAGCGCGGGGTCCGTCGCTGTCATGGGCCTTTTCCTCCGTCCCGATGCTGATGACCAGGATAGGACAATGGCGCAATAGCCTTTATGTGCGCATAACCGGCGTATGCAAGTGGCTGGGGAGGAAAGCGAGACCCGCTGTCGACTCTGTCCGCTCGGTGTCCGCTGCGGACCGGACCGGCTCAGGAACGGCGGATCCTGGCAGACAACGACCTCGCTCACCCCCCGGCGCCTCCTGGCGGCACCTACCGGCTCCCGGAAGGGGAGCCGGTAGGTGCCTGGACGCCTTCCGTCCTCAGACCGCCGCGACCGTCAGCGGAGCGAACCGCCGGGTCCAGTCCCCGGGCAGCTCCGGGGTTCCGTGGGTCATGACGGCGTTGGTGGCGATGGGCTCCAGGCCCCGTTCCTTCAGCCAGCCCAGCAACTCCTCGTGCCGCACGTCGACGTCGGTCCGCAGCGGGCGGTCGGTGTGCGCGGCGAGTGAGGCGACCAGAGCCTGCGCGGTCTCCGTGTCCCGGGCGATCAGCGGTCCCACGACATGGGTGTCCATGTTGGGCCAGGCGGCCGCGTACCCGATGATGCGGCCACCGTCCTCGGCCACGCGCAGCTGGTCGGCGAAGGCGGGCAGCCGCGCGATGATGTGCGTGCGGTCGGCGCCGAGCACGTCCTGATCCAGGCGGAGGATGCCGGGGAGGTCGTCGGCGGTGGCCACGCGGGTGGTGACGCCGGACGCCGTCCGTTCCGGCGTGAAGTGACCGCGCACCATCTCGGCGCGGCCGGTGACCTTGAAGCCGAGCTCCTCGTAGAGAGGGCGGCCGTTCGGTGTGGCGTGCAAGGTCAGCGGCGTCGTCTGCATCGCGGCGATCACATGGCGCATCAGCCGGCGCCCGATGCCCTGCCGGGCATGCCGTTCGGCGACCAGGACCATGCCGACGGCCGCGAAGTCCGGGCGGTGCTGCGGACCGTACTCCGTGACGACGCATGCGGCGACGAGCCCGCCGTCGGGGTCGTCGATGCCGTACGCCCTCCCCGCGGTGAGCAGGAGGCCCCACTTGTGTTCCTCCCGCGGCCACCCCCGGTTCTCGGAGAGGTCGGCGCAGGCGGTGAGGTCGCGAGGCGTCAGCCGGCGGATGGGCGAAGCGGCGGGGGAAGGAGTCGGCACGCAGGTCAGGCTGACCGACGCGCGCCGCCGGCGTCCACCCGTTTCGAAGGGCACCTGTGTTCTTTTGGACACCGGACGGGTTCGTGCCGAAGGTGGGTACTGCCCGTGCTGTGCCGACCCGGGGGAGTCAGCCCAGGTCAGGGGCGTGCATGGCTCGGACGCCCTCGATGTTGCCGTCCAGGTAGTGCCGCAGGGACAACGGGACCAGATGGACGGACGCGATGCCGACCCGGGTGAACGGCACCCGGACGATCTCGTACTCGCCGGCGGGCTCGTCCACCTCGGGGCCGTGCCGCAGGGCCGGGTTCATGGACTCCAGGCGGCAGACGAAGAAGTGCTGCACCTTCACACCGGTCGCCCCGCCGTCCTCACCGATGTGCTCCACGGTGTCCACGAAGCAGGGCACCACGTCGGTGATCTTCGCGCCGAGTTCCTCGTAGACCTCACGGTGGAGGGCGTCGACGACGGTCGTGTCCCCCGGTTCCACCCCGCCCCCGGGTGTGACCCAGTAGGGATCCACACCGGGCTTGGTGCGTTTGATCAGGATCAGGTCGTCACCGTCGAGAAGGACGGCGCGGGCGGTGCGCTTGACCACGGGTCGGACGGTCATGGGAGGAATGTGGCCCAGCTGGTTCCACGTGAAACATCGCGGAACGTCACCGCGGGCGCACCGGGAGCTGTCCCGCGCACGGGGGGCTCAGCACCAGCTCGTGGCGGCCTGCGACAGCCACGCGTGGGCCCTCGCGATGTGCGGCACCGCCAGGGTGCCGCTGCGCGCCACCAGGAAGTATGTCCGCAACGGAGGCACCGCCGGCTCATGGAGGGCCACGACGTCGCGGCGCTCCAAAGCGGCGGCGCACAGATAGCGGGGCAGCACCGCAAGCCCTGCGCCGGCGACGACGCAGGCGAGGACCGCGCGGAGATCGGGCACGATCACGGTCCCGGACGTGGCGGGCCGGGAGTCGAACACGGAGGCCCAGTAGCGGGAGACGAACGGCAGCGACTCGTGGACCTCGACCACCGGGACATGCTCCAGGGTGGAGGCGTCCGCGCCGGGTGCCGCCGTCGCGCCGATCCCGTCCGTCCACCGCGGCGCCGCGACGAGGACGTGCTCCTCGTCGCACAGCGCTGTGGCGGTGAGCAGCGCTCCCCGGGGACGGACCGTGCTGATGGCCAGATCGTGATGGCCTGCTGCCAGTCCCTCCAGTGTCTCCTCGGCGTTGCCGAAGGACGCGCGCAGGGCGAACGGCTGCCCGTCGTCACCGGTCAGCTCGGTGAGAGCGGGCAGCGCCCGCTCCGCGGTGAACTCCGGCGGTCCGGCCAGGTGCAGGGTGCGCAAGGAGGATTCGTCGTCCAGGCCGGTCTCGGTGATCTCCACCAGGGCGTCGAGATGCGGCGCTGCCTTGTGCGCGAGCTCGTCGCCGATGGTCGTCGGGGTCACACCGCGGGCCCGGCGCAGGAACAGGGGCCGGCCCAGCTGCCGTTCCAGGGTGCGGATCTGGGAGGTGACCGCCGGCTGGGAGAGGCCCAGCAGCGCGGCGGCACGGGTGAAGGAGCCCGCCCGGTGCACGGTCACGAAGGTGCGCAGCAACGCCAGATCCATCGCGCTCCCTTCCCCCTCGGCGCCGTTGGTGCGCGCGGCGGCTCGCGCCCTGCGCTCCGCGTCCCGCCGCCCAGGACCAGCCCAACTATAAATATGTCGATAGGTCTCTGTCGCTACCGTGATTGGACACTGACAGAGAGTCAACTAGCCTTGGTCGCGCGGTTCTTCGCGCGCGGAACCGAGGGCGGTCCGAGCCACGAGGGGGGAGGTTCGGACCGTCCGCCGTGCTCCTCCGGAGGCCCTCGGGCGTCCGGAGGAGCACTTGGCTGCCAGGACCAGGAAGATCAGTCCGCCGACTCGTCCAGCGCCCGCAGCACGTCCGCCACCAGGTCCGCGGAGTCCTCCGCCCCGACCGACAGCCGGATGAAGCCCTCCGGCACCGCGTCGCCGCCCCAGCGGCCGCGCCGCTCGGCGGTGGAGCGCACGCCGCCGAAGCTCGTCGCGTCGTCCACCAGGCGCAGCGCGTCGAGGAACCGCTCCGCACGCTCGCGCGTGGGCAGCGTGAAGGACACCACGCATCCGTAGCGCCGCATCTGCTGCGAGGCCACCTTGTGCGAGGGGTCGTCGGGCAACCCCGGGTAACGCAGTCCGGTCACCTCGGGGCGCTCGCGCAGGGCCTCGGCGAGAGTGAGGGCCGAGGCGTTCTGCCGCTCCACGCGCAGCTGCAGCGTCGCGATCGAACGGTGCGCCAGCCAGGCCTCCATGGGCCCGGGGATCGCCCCGACGATCTTGCGCCAGCGGCGTACGGCGGCCATCGCCTCGGCATCGCGGCCGGCGACGTAACCCAGCAGGACGTCTCCGTGCCCGGTGAGCTGCTTGGTGCCGCTGGCCACCGAGAAGTCGGCCCCGAGCGCCAGCGGCCGCTGCCCGAGCGGCGTCGCGAGGGTGTTGTCGACGGCGACGAGGGCACCTTGCGCGTGGGCCGCCTCGACCAGCCGCCGGATGTCGCAGACGTCGAGCCCGGGGTTCGAGGGGGACTCGATCCACAGCAGACGGGCCCCGTCCAGCACCTCGAGCTGGGCGTCACCCCCGGTCGGCGCGGTGCGCACCTCGATGCCGTAGGCCTCGAGCTGGGCGCGTGCCAGCGGCAGCGCCTGGTAGCCGTCGCTGGGCAGGACGACTGCCTCGCCGGCGCGCAGCTGCGAGAAGAGCACCGAGGAGATGGCCGCCATGCCGGAGGCGAAGACCAGCGTCTCCACACCGTCCTGCTCGGGGGCCTCCAGCTCGCCGATGGCGCGCTCCAGCAGGGTCCAGGTCGGATTCTCGTCGCGGCCGTAGGTGTACGGGCCCGTCGGATCACCGGGCAGATGGAAGTGTGCGGCGAAGACCGGTCCCGGGAGGGTCGGTTCGTGCTTGACCGGTGCGGGCAGGCCGGCCCGCACCGCACGGGTGGCGTCGCCGGAGCCGGCGGCGTCGGTCTGCGGCATCCCGGCGCCCTCGTTGTCCCTAGCGGAATCGTTCATGCCGCCGTCCCTCCAGATGCTCTCGTGCCGCGGCGAGCGGACCGGGGCTCGCCGTCCTCCACCTTCTCAGGCCGTCGCGGGGGACGGGGAAGCGGTGGACCCGTCGCGCCCTCTCCTTGCTGCGACGTGGTCCGAGCCGACGGCCGGCCGGGCGTTCAGTCCTCGTCGGGCAGGACGAGATTGAGGACCCAGGAGACGACCGAGACGATCAGGCCGCCGAGGACGGCGGTCCAGAAGCCCTCGACGTGGAAGCTCAGGTGCAGTTCGCCGCACACCCACGAGGTCAGCAGCAGCATCAGCGCGTTGACCACCAGCGTGATCAGGCCGAGCGTCAGGAGGAACAGCGGCAGGGTCAGCACCTTCACGATGGGCTTGACCACCAGGTTCACCAGGCCGAAGACCAGCGCGACGGCGACCAGGGTGCCGATCTTCCTGCCGGTGCTGTCACCGGTCAGCGTGATCTTGTCGAGGAGCCAGACGGCGACCGCGAGGGCGCCCGCGTTGGCGATCGTCTTGACTATGAAATTCTTCATGTGTCTGATCGTGGCAGACGAGATCGGCACCGAGTACGGGCGAGGCGATGAAGGCATTCCGGCTGGACGAACTGGAGGCGGAGCGAGCCGCCAACGAGGGCGCCTACCTTCAGTTCCTGCGGGAGCGGAACATGTCGGTCGGCCTGTACGCGCTGAACGCGGGGGACCACGACCCGCAGAAGCCGCACCACCAGGACGAGGTCTACTTCGTCGTCAGCGGCCGCGCCTCCCTCACGGTCGGACTGGAGACGACCGAGGTGGCGCGCGGCAGCGTGGTGTACGTGCCCGCCGGGGTCGCCCACAAGTTCCACCACATCAGCGAGGACCTGCGGGTCCTGGTGGTGTTCTCTCCGCCGGAAGCCTGAGACGCGGGTCCGGGATTCCCTAGGGGACCGGTCAGGGGAGGACAAGGGATGCGAGACCCCCGCCAGGCCTCCTGCCGCCCCTAGCATCGGGTGCAGCACATCAGGAGCTGCCGGCGTCTGGACCGGCGGGCTTCCCACAGGACCCGGCACAGCGGCGGGCGGAGAGGTGAGGACGAAGGCGATGCGAGAGATCTTCGCGGGTCTGCCGTGGTGGGTGAAGTGGGTCGCGGTGCCGGTCATCGCCCTGGTCGTCTTCGGCAGCCTGATAGCGAGCGTGGTGCACTTCGTGGTGTACCTGCTGTTCAAGGCACTGGTCTTCGTGGCGCTGGTCGGCGGGCTGATCTACGTCGTGCGGAAGGTGAGGGCGAGCTCGGCCTCGCGCAGTGACTGGTGAGCGGCGCTGGCACCGGTGAGCGGTAACAGGAATCGCCGGTTCCCTCGCGGGAGGGAAGTTTGCGCGACGGACCGCCTGCGAGCGGTGGCAGGCGGATAGGGTCCGGGAATCGACGCGGGGCCGGCCCCGCGGGCGGCATACCCCTCACCGTGTTCCGCACACGGCTGCCTTCCCTCGCTCCGGAGTGACCCTTGGCCACGGTTGACACCGCACCCGCAGAACGGCAGGCATCACCCGCGCCCCGGGCGCCGGCGCCCTCCGTGGCACTGCCCGCCCAGCCGTGCTCCGGGGCGGTCATGGAACGGTCACGTCCGAGCGTCCCGGAACAGCAGCGGTCGTCCCAGACCCTCATCGGGTCGGTCCAGCGCGCGATGCGCCTGCTGGAGACCGTCGCCCGGCACGCGCACGGCGCACCGGCCAAGCAACTGGCCCGCGAGACCGGCCTCGCGCTGCCCACGGCCTATCACCTGTTGCGCACCCTGGTGCACGAGGGATATCTGCACCGCGACCGGGGACTGTTCTTCCTGGGCGAGGCCGCCGAGCGGCTGAGTAGCAGCGGAGCGGAGCAGAAACGTCGCAGCACACTCGTCGACACGCTCGCCCGATGGCGTGATCTGCTCGGTGTTCCGCTGTACTACGCGGTGTATCGCGACGGCGAGATCGAGGTCGTGTGCGTCTCCGAGAGCCCCGGGAACCCGGCGGTGCCGGAGTGGGCCGACTTCCGAGAGACGGGCCACGCCCACGCGATCGGCAAATGCCTGCTGTCCCAGCTGGACGACGAGGCCCGCCGTGACCACCTAAGCCGCTATCCGGTGCGCTCGGTCACGCCCTACACAGTCCGGGACGACCACTCCTTCCTGCGCCGTCTGGAGCGGACGGGACGCATGGAACCGGTGACCGAGCGGCAGGAGTACGCGCTGGGGACGGTCTGCGCGGCGATCCCGGTGACGGTGGGCACGGCCGCCGCGACGCTGGCCTTCTCCCTCCCCGCCCACCAGGCCGACCGTCTGCTGCCCACAGCCCACCAACTGCAGAGCGAGGCCGGACGCCGGCTCGGCTCCCTGGCGCTCTCTATCAGCATCTGAAAACTCACTGGTTGTGATCTGTTGTGTACGTTCAGCAAGATGCCACAGTGTTTACGGGGATGATTCCCGGCCAGTCGACGGCAGATGACGGGGTAGCGATGCGCGAGTCCGTACAGGCAGAGGTCATGATGAGCTTTCTCGTGTCGGAGGAGCTCTCCTTCCGCATCCCGGTGGAGCTGCGGTACGAGACCTGCGATCCCTATGCCGTCCGGCTCACTTTCCATCTGCCGGGGGACGCCCCGGTGACCTGGGCCTTCGGGCGTGAGCTGCTGATCGACGGCGTGGGGACGCCGTGCGGGGACGGCGATGTGCGGATCTCGCCCGTCGGCACCGACTCCCCGAACGAGGTGCTGATCCGTCTGCAGGTCGGGGGCGACCGCGCCCTGTTCCGCTCGTCGACGGCCCCGCTGGTGGCGTTTCTCGACCGCACCGACAAGCTCGTGCCGCTGGGCCAGGAGGGTGCGCTCGCCGACTTCGACGCCCACCTCGACGAGGCGCTGGATCGCATCCTGGCGGAGGAGCAGAGCGCCGGCTGAAGCGCGACGGCGACGGGGCGTGCGGTGACGTAACGCTTCAGCGTCACTCCGGCCGACCTGGCCGACCCGGCCCCCGGGCCGGCCCATGCAGTTCGTCCAGCCCCTTCAGTGCTTGCGGCGCCGGCCCTTACCGCCGCGCGCCGGAACCGGCTGCGCGCCCGCGGTCGCCCGCGACTCGGGCCCCGGTCGGTCCGCGGAGACCATCAGGGCGGCGAGCGCGGTGGTGACCGGGACCGAGGCGACCAGGCCGATGGAACCCACCAGGGTGCGCACGATCTCCTCGGCGACCACTTCGCTGTTGGCGACCGTGCCGACACTGCTCTGCGCGATCGAGAAGAGCAGCAGCAACGGCAGCGCGGCACCGGCGTACGCGAGGACGAGGGTGTTGACCACGGACGCGATGTGGTCCCGCCCGATCCGGATGCCGGCCCGGTACAGCGCGCGCCAGCCCATGGCGGGATTGGCCTCGTGGAGCTCCCAGACCGCCGAGGTCTGCGTCACCGTCACGTCGTCGAGCACGCCCAGTGAGCCGATGATGACACCGGCGAGCAGCAGACCGCTCATGTCGATCGACGGGAACAGGCCGTGGATCAGGCCGGTGTTGTCGTCGGTGTTGCCGGTCAGCGCCGCCCAGCCGATGAACAGCGAGCCCAGGACGCCGATCAGCAGCAGCGAGATGAGGGTGCCGAGCACTGCGACGGAGGTGCGGGCGGACGGGCCGTGACACAGGTAGAGGGCGATCAGCATGATGGCGCTCGAACCCACCACCGCCACGACCAGCGGGTTGGAGCCCTGCAGGATCGCGGGCAGGACGAAGAAGTTCAGCACCAGGAAACTGATGGCCAGCGCCACCAGCGCCATGACGCCGCGCATCCGCCCGACGATCACCACCGCGAGTGCGAAGACGCCGGCCAGCAGCGCCATGGGGAAGCCCCGGTCGACGTCGGTGACCGAGTACTGCAGATCCCTGGGCGCGGAGGGTTCGTAGGCGACCACGACCTTCTGCCCCTTGCTCAGCTGCCGCGACTGGTCCGGCTGCACGATCTCGGTGAACGTACGGCCTTTGTCGCGCCCCGTGTCGACCCGGATCGTCGCCTTCCTGCAGGTGGCGGAGTCCTGCTGTTGCGCGGCCGAGCCCGCGTCGGCGGGGTCCGCACCGCTGGGCGGGCCCCCGGAGGCGTGCACCGACTTGCAGCTCACCTCGATCACCGTGGTGACCGTGGCCTGCTGGGTCTGCCGGTCGAAGCCGACGCCGCTGCGTTCGTGCGCCGGGGCGCCGCCGGGCCAGAGCACCCCGAGCCCGACGAGCACCGCAGCGGCGAACGGGATGAGGATCGCCGCTATCACCTTGCGGAGGTGCTGCGACACGGGGGCGGCGGGGCCATGACTGTGACTGTGCCCGTGCCCGTGCCCGTGCCCGGGTTCATGCCCGGGCGGGTGCTGCCGGCCGTCACCGGGCCCATGACCGGGGCCGTGGCCGAGCTCCTGGAGGCGCACGTCGCCCTGCCCGGTGCTCCGGCCGTCGCTCTGCCCGTGGCTCCGGCCGTCACCGGGTCCGTACCCGTGCGTGTCCGGGCCGGGGCCGCCCGCGGGACCGTTGCCGCCATCCGCACCCGAGCCGCCTGCCGGCCCGTGTCCGCGCCGTGGCCCGGGCGGGGGAAAGGGGAACTGCTGTGTCGAGGTCACCGCCCGATCATCGCAAGAACGACGGGGTCCTCTGTTCACCGCGCCCGAAGTGGCGCTAGCGTGGTGGCACCTTTGCACACGCGGGAGCTCGGAGCACCGGGCTGAGAGGGCGCTGACCTCCGTCTTCGCGATGTTTCACGTGGAACCAGCGATGTTTCACACGAAGCACCGGCAGACGGGAACCGCTGCGTCGACCGCCGAACCTGTTACCGGGTAATGCCGGCGTAGGGAGTAGGTCTCATGACCAACAAGGACGCACGCACGCCTGCCTCCACGCAGATCTCCAGCGACGGGGAGACCAGCAGGTCCGTCGGCTGGCACAAGACGTACGTCGAGGGCTCGCGCTCCGACCTGCGGGTGCCGGTCCGTCAGGTGCACCTGACCAACGGGCAGTCCGTCATCCTGTACGACACATCCGGCCCGTACACCGATCCACTCGTCGACACCGACGTCCGCCGGGGACTGCCGCCGCTGCGGGAGAACTGGATCATCGCCCGCGGCGACACCGAGGAGTACGCGGGCCGCCCCGTCCGGCCCGAGGACGACGGAATCAAGCACACCTCGCCGCGAGGCGGCCTGCGCAACCTCGACGCGATCTTCCCGGGGCGGCCCCGCCAGCCGCGCCGCGGCCGCGGTGGCGGGGCGGTGACGCAACTGGCGTACGCACGCCGGGGGGAGATCACGCCGGAGATGGAGTACGTGGCCATCCGGGAGAACGTGAGCCCGGAGGTCGTACGCGAGGAGATCGCGGCGGGTCGCGCGGTGCTCCCCGCCAACGTGAACCACCCCGAGACCGAGCCGATGATCATCGGCAAGCGGTTCCTGGTGAAGGTGAACGCCAACATAGGCAACTCGGCGGTGACGTCCTCCATCGAGGAGGAGGTCGAGAAGATGACCTGGGCGACCCGCTGGGGCGCCGACACGGTCATGGATCTCTCCACCGGCCGCAACATCCACACCACTCGCGAGTGGGTGCTGCGCAACTCCCCCGTCCCCATCGGCACGGTGCCGCTCTACCAGGCGCTGGAGAAGGTCGACGGCAGGGCTGAGGAACTGACCTGGGAGATCTACAAGGACACGGTCATCGAGCAGGCCGAACAGGGCGTCGACTACATGACCGTCCACGCGGGTGTCCGCCTCGCGTACGTTCCGCTGACCGCCCACCGCAAGACCGGCATCGTCTCGCGCGGCGGATCCATCATGGCCGCGTGGTGCCTGGCGCACCACAAGGAGTCGTTCCTCTACGAGAACTTCGAGGAGCTGTGCGAAATCCTCGCCGCCTACGACGTCACCTACTCCCTCGGTGACGGCCTGCGGCCCGGTTCGATCGCCGACGCCAACGACGAGGCGCAGTTCGCGGAACTCCGCACCCTCGGCGAGCTCAACCGGATCGCGAAGCGGCACGACGTCCAGACCATGATCGAGGGACCGGGACATGTCCCGATGCACAAGATCAAGGAGAACATCGACCTGCAGCAGGAGATCTGCGAGGAGGCTCCGTTCTACACGCTCGGCCCGCTGACGACGGACATCGCGCCGGCGTACGACCACATCACCTCGGGCATCGGCGCCGCCATGATCGCCTGGTGGGGTACGGCGATGCTCTGCTACGTCACGCCCAAGGAGCACCTGGGCCTGCCCAACCGTGACGACGTCAAGACCGGCGTGATCACCTACAAGATCGCCGCCCACGCGGCCGACCTGGCCAAGGGGCACGCCGGTGCGCAGGAGTGGGACGACGCGCTGTCCGACGCCCGCTTCGAGTTCCGGTGGGAGGACCAGTTCAATCTGGCCCTCGACCCGGACACGGCACGGGAGTTCCACGACGAGACGCTGCCGGCGGAGCCGGCCAAGACGGCCCACTTCTGCTCGATGTGCGGCCCGAAGTTCTGCTCGATGAAGATCTCGCAGGACATCCGGCGCGAGCACGGCAGCACCCAGCCGGAGATCGAGGCGGGTATGGCCCAGAAGGCGAAGGAGTTCGCGGCCTCCGGCAACCGGGTGTACCTGCCGATCGCGGACTGACGACGGCCGCGGTGGTGCCCGCCCGCCATGGTGGACGGGCACCACGACGGGCCGGCTTCGTTGCCGGGGCAGGGGTCCGGCGCAGGCCCTGCCGGAGCTGAGGGCGCCGGGCCGGTCACTCCGGCCGGTGCTCCGGACCGCCGAAGTCCGGGCTGGTGAAATCGGGACTGCTGAAGCTCGGCCGGGAGCTCGGCACGCCGTCGTGGGGACTGCTGAAGCCGGGACGGTCGTAGCCGAGCCGCGGTATGCGGCCACCGGGTTCTGCCGGGGCGCCGCGGCGCTCCCCGTCGGAGCCGGGACCGGCGAGAGCCTCGCGCAGGAACGGCAGGATCCCACGTTCCAGCAGCGCCTCGCGCCAGGCCTCCCTGGCCCGGGCGACCTCCTCGGCGAGCTCGTCGTAGGACGCGCTCTGGAACGAGGGGCGGTTGCGCAGGGCGGTGAGCAGCAGCCCGGCGCCGGCGACGAGGATCGCCGCCGCCGTCAGAGCGCCGAACACCCAGCCCGTGGTGACCATGGTCCGGGCGAACGCCGGAGCGGGGTCGAGCATCCTCAGGACGTATCCGACCAGCAGGAAGATGGCCGCCGCGGTGCCGGCGAGAACGGGCGCGAGGACGGCGACGACGGCGACCGCTCCCGCGCCGGCCGTCTCGGCTACCTCTCCCGCGGTGGTGGCGAGCCCCACCGTGCCCGGATCGGCGGGAGCGGTCTCGCGGACCGGGGACGGAGTGGACGACGACGCGGGATTCCGCAGCTCCTCGCGGACCTCGACGTAGTGCTGGTACTCGCTCGCCGCGGCCGCCGTGATGAGGGCGGTGGCGCTGAGCGCCATGGTGCGCAGCTGGGCGACGGTGAGCCGCTGTCCGGCGGCGGCCAGTTCCGGTCGGTGCGGTGCGGAGCGCAGCGCCTCATCGAGGACCCGCTCGTACTCCTGGCGGTCCTCGCTCAGCAGGTGCTGCGGAACGCTGTTCATGTGCATCCCCCGATGCTCCGTAGGGCTTGGGGCTCGCACGTCGACGAGCCGTCGGGCAGAAACGGAGGGGAGCCTGCTACGGATAAGCCGATGGTAGAGCGGGGGCGGCTCGCGGTGACAGGGGGTTTCCAGAAATTGGGTGCCGACCTGCACGGACGCCCGCGACGCGGCGGGCGTCCGGTGAACCGTCAGGCGTCCAGGGGCAGTTGCTGGACCAGCAGTTTCCCGGCCATGGTCACTCCGCCGTCCATCGCGATGGCGAGCCCGCCGGCGTACACGTGCGGTCCCTCGACGACCGGGCCCGTGCCCTCCTCGCCGTCCTCGGAGCCGACCTCGCCGAGGAGGTAGGGGATGGGGCTGTGCCCGTGAACGATACGGGTGCCGCCGTACGTATCGAGCAGGGAGCGCACGGCGTCGGCACCGCCCTCGTCGCGGAAGGAGAAGCGCTTGGTGAACTTGCGGAACAGGTCCCACACCTCGTCCGCGTCGTTGCGCGTGAGCGTCTCGCGGACGGTGTCGTTGACCGCTTCGATCGAGTCGCCGTAGTCGAGGTAGGCGGTGGTGTCGGAGTGGACGAGCAGGTAGCCGTCGACCTCCTCGACGGCGTCCAGGCGTGCCATCCACTGCAGGTGGTGGTCCTGGAGGCGGTCCATGTCGCTCTTCTGGCCGCCGTTGAGCAGCCAGGCCGCCTGGAAGGTGGCCGTGCCCGCGCCGGAGTTGACCGGGGTGTCGCCGAAGCGCTTGGCGCCGAGCAGGAGCAGCTCGTGGTTGCCCATGAGGGCCTTGCAGTAGCCGCCGGCGGCGGCCGCCTCGGCGGACAGCCGCATCACGAGGTCGATGACGCCGATGCCGTCCGGGCCGCGGTCGGTGAAGTCGCCGAGGAACCACAGCCGCGCGGTGCCCGCGCACCAGTGGCCGGCGGAGTCGACGAGCCCCTTCTCCCGCAGGGCGGCGAGCAGCTGGTCGAGGTAGCCGTGCACGTCGCCGACGACGTAGAGGGGACCGGGACCGGTGGCGGCCTGCTGCGCCGGGACGGCGGCCGGGTCGGCCGTCACCTGAGGCGTGTCTTCCCGGTTGATGACGGGCAGGTCGCGTTCGGTGGGCGTGTACCCCTCCGGGTAGCCCTCCTCGACCGGTGGGACGGTGGGGACGGGGTGGGCGCCGTGGGCGTACGGACCGGTCTCGTGGACGTACGCGGGTACCCGGAAGTCGCGCAGCGTCGCCGTCCGCTCCACCTCGGGTCCCTGACCGGCCCCCTGAGTCATCGACCCCTCCACCATCGCGCCGCATCTGCACCGCTTCGGACTGCCTGGTCGCAGCGGCCCGCGGTGTCGTGGGCCCATCATAGGAATGCGCGTCGCGCCATGTGACGACCCAGGGGTGGTGAATCGGAACAGGACTCCTGTTTCACCGCCGCTTTCGCCCCGATTGGCAGGGCTTCGGCCGTCCCGTGCCCGCCCGGGGACGGGACGCGGCTCCGCTCGGCCCTCCCGGCGGGTCCGCGGCGCTCCCGCGGTACGGCGGCCGGGAGGCGCCCCGGGTACCGCACCTCGCCGCGTCGCCGGGCGCGCCTGGCGTGCACCGTACGGGGCCGCCCTCCGCCTGCGGCGCACCGTGCCGGACGGGCGTCGCGCCGGTGGCACGCTGGCCGGGGCGCCGCGAGCACCGCGTCTAGCGGCGCTCCGGTCCCCGTGGCGGGCTGACCGTCGTACGGGGCGGGCGTCGCTGGGACGACGTGCGCACGATCAGCTCGGTCGGTATGACCTGCTCGACCGGCTCGTCCCCATCGACTCCCTCGATCGCGTCGATGAGCAGCTGCACCACCGCCGTGCCGATGCGGCGCGGCTTCAGGGAGAGCGTCGTGATGGGCGGCTCGGTGTTGGCGTACACGGTGGACTCGCTGCAGCACACGAGCAGCAGGTCGTCGGGGACGCGCAGGCCGTAGCGGCGGGCGGCGGCGAGCAGGTCGGTGCCGTTCGGGTCGAACAGTCCGTAGACCGCGTCCGGGCGGTCGGGGCGTGCCAGCAGGCGGTCCGCGGCGACGGCGCCCGCGCACGGGTCGTGCGCCGGGTAGGCCTCGTACACCGGGTCCTGTCCGACGCGCTCGCACCAGCTCAGGTAGGCGGTGGTCGACAGGTGGGTGTACGTGTCCGTCGTGGTGCCGGTGAGCAGGCCGATCCGGCGGGCGCCGGCCTCGGCGAGGTGGTCGAGGATGCCCAGGACGGCGGCCTCGTGATCGTTGTCGACCCAGGCGGTGACGGGCAGCGCGCCGGCCGGGCGTCCGTCGCTGACGACGGGTAACCCCTGGCGGACGAGCTCGCTGACCACCGGATCCTGGTCGGAGGGGTCGATGACGACCGTGCCGTCCAGCGCGACGTTCGACCACACGTCGTGGCGCGAGGTCGCCGGCAGGATGACGAGGGCGTAGCCGCGGGCGAGCGCGGCCGAGGTGGCGGCACGGGCCATCTCGGCGAAGTACGCGAACTCGGTGAAGGTGAAAGGTTCATCCCCGTACGTGGTCACGGTCAGGCCGATGAGGCCCGACTTGCCGGTGCGGAGAGTGCGGGCCGCGGCCGAGGGGCGGTACCCCAGCCGGTCGGCGACCTCGCGGACATGGCGTCGGGTGGCGTCCGGGAGCCGGCCCTTGCCGTTGAGGGCGTCGGAGACGGTTGTGATGGAGACCCCGGCGGCGGCGGCCACGTCTCTGATGCCCGCCCGGCCCGGCCGGCTCCCTCGCCGTGAGGTTCCCGCGCGGCTCACCTGGTGCTTACCTGCTGCTGTCATGGCGAGCCGATAGTAGGGCTCCTGCGGTGGGGTAATGCGGACGCATATGCACGCGTAGACAGGCACGTTTCTGCATGATCATCGGTGGTCAACTGCCTGGGAAAGTAAACTTGTTTAACGATTCCATGGCAGGACGTGGCGTGGCGGCCCGTGTCGGCCTGTTGACCCCCCGATGTCTCGAAGAGGTCTCAACTCACCTGCATGGGCGATGCGCGCCACGGCGTGAGCCACCGGCGCGTAGATATATGTGTGACACGCCCCCCAATTCGTACGTGTTCGTACGCCGGTGCCCCCGATGTCGGGCCGGACGGGCCGGGCGAGCGCTCTCCTCCCCGGTCGATGATTCCCGACCCATACGCAGCGGCGCCGAATCCTCATAAGGTGAGCAGTATTGATGCCGGTGGTGGTCACAAGGAGGACTGCGGTGAGCGAGACGAGCCCGAAGCTGCGCGCCGAGCTGGAGGGTATCCCCACCTACAAGCCGGGCAAGCCCGCCGCGGCCGACGGCCCGGCGGCCTACAAGCTGTCCTCCAACGAGAACCCCTACCCGCCGCTCCCGGGCGTCCTGGAGACGGTCACCGCGGCCGCCTGCAGCTTCAACCGCTACCCGGACATGGCGTGCACGGCCCTGACGAACGAGCTGGCCGAGCGGTTCGGGGTGCCGGCGTCCCACGTGGCGACCGGCACCGGGTCCGTGGGTGTCGCCCAGCAGCTGATCCAGGCGACCAGCGGCCCCGGTGACGAGGTCGTCTACGCCTGGCGCTCCTTCGAGGCGTACCCGATCATCACGCAGATCAGCGGTGCCACCTCCGTACAGGTGCCGCTGACCCCGGGTGACGTGCACGACCTGGACGCCATGGCGGACGCCGTCACGGACCGGACCCGCCTGATCTTCGTCTGCAACCCCAACAACCCGACCGGGACCGTGGTGCGGCGGGCGGAGCTGGAACGATTCCTCGACCGAGTGCCCCGTGACGTGCTGGTGGTGCTGGACGAGGCGTACCGCGAGTTCATCCGCGACCCGGAGGTGCCCGACGGCGTGACCCTCTACCGGGACCGGCCCAACGTCTGTGTCCTGCGCACCTTCTCCAAGGCCTACGGCCTGGCCGGGCTGCGCGTCGGCTTCGCGATCGCCCACGAGCCGGTGGCGGCGGCACTGCGCAAGACGGCGGTGCCGTTCGGGGTGAGCCAGCTCGCGCAGGAGGCGGCTATCGCCTCGCTGCGGGCCGAGGACGAGCTGCTGGGCCGCGTCGGTTCGCTGGTCTGCGAGCGCACGCGCGTGGTCGAGGCGCTGCGGGCGCAGGGCTGGACAGTGCCCGAGACGCAGGCCAACTTCGTGTGGCTGCGGCTGGGGGAGCGCGCGGCCGCCTTCGCTGCGGCGTGCGAGCAGGCCGGCGTCGTGGTGCGGCCCTTCCCGGGGGAGGGCGTGCGGGTGACGGTCGGCGAGAACGAGGGGAACGACATCTTCCTGAAGGTGGCGGAGGGCTTCCGCAGGGAAGCCGCCTGAACGACGGCGGGGCGCGGAGCGCGGGCCTGGCCCGCGTCTTCCGCGCGCACCCCTGGTGAACTGCGCTTTCGTGAGCGGCCGACGCGGGATTCGTACGAGTCCCCGTCGGCCGCTCGTGTGCTTCCGGCGGCCGTCGCAAGATCACCCACGGCCGGGTCGAGGGCCGGCGGAGAAGGGGGCACCCCCCGCCTCGCAGTGCTTGAACGGTCATGCGTCATAATTGCTTGTGAATGTGAACGCGTTCACAAGCGCCTCCGATTGCTCCCCGTGACGGGTGTTGCGTCCGGAGCGAATCGGCCGCTGTGACCGCGGCGAGGTAAGGAGAGTGACGAGTGGACCTGGCATTGGCGCCGGAGACACTGGCCCGCTGGCAGTTCGGCATCACCACCGTCTACCACTTTCTGTTCGTCCCCCTGACGATCTCGCTGGCCGCCCTGACGGCCGGGCTGCAGACGGCCTGGGTGCGCACGGAGAAGGAGAAGTACCTCAGGGCGACCAAGTTCTGGGGCAAGCTCTTCCTGATCAACATCGCGATGGGTGTGGTCACCGGCATCGTGCAGGAGTTCCAGTTCGGCATGAACTGGTCGGACTACTCCCGCTTCGTCGGTGACGTCTTCGGTGCCCCGCTGGCCTTCGAGGCACTGATCGCGTTCTTCTTCGAGTCGACGTTCATCGGGCTGTGGATCTTCGGCTGGGACAAGCTGCCGAAGAAGGTCCACCTGGCCTGCATATGGATGGTGTCGATCGGCACGGTGCTGTCGGCGTACTTCATCCTCGCGGCCAACTCGTGGATGCAGCACCCCGTCGGCTACCGCATCAACCAGGCCAGGGGTCGCGCCGAGCTCACCGACTTCTGGGCCGTGCTGACCCAGAACACCGCGCTCAGCCAGGCCTTCCACACCCTGGCCGCGGCCTTCCTGACCGGCGGCGCCTTCATGGTCGGCATCGCCGCCTTCCACCTGGCCCGCAAGAAGCACGTGCGGGAGATGAAGACCTCGCTGCGGCTCGGCCTGGTCACGGTCGTCATCGCCGGCCTGCTCACCGCCGTCAGCGGTGACGTCCTCGGCAAGGTGATGTTCAAGCAGCAGCCGATGAAGATGGCGGCCGCCGAGGCGCTGTGGGACGGGCAGAACGGCGCGCCGTTCTCGATCTTCGCCTACGGCGACGTGGACAAGGGCCACAACAGCGTCGCCATCGAGGTCCCCGGCCTGCTGTCCTTCCTGGCCGACGACAACTTCCACTCGCACGTCCCCGGCATCAACGACGTCAACAAGGCCGAGCAGCAGAAGTACGGCCCCGGCGACTACCGGCCCAACATCCCCGTCACCTTCTGGGGCTTCCGCTGGATGATCGGCTTCGGCATGGCGTCCTTCGCGCTGGGTGTGGCCGGACTGTGGCTGACCCGGAAGAGGTTCCTGCTGCCACAGCATCTGCGGGTCGGTGAGGAGGAGGTGCCGCACCTGGTCCTGTTCCGGAACAAGGCGCTCGGCCCGACGCTCACCGTTTGGTTCTGGCGCGTCGCGGTCTGGACCCTGGCCTTCCCGCTGATCGCCAACTCCTGGGGCTGGATCTTCACCGAGATGGGCCGCCAGCCGTGGGTCGTCTACGGCGTGCTGCAGACGAGGGACGCGGTCTCCCCCGGTGTCTCCCAGGGCGAGGTCCTGACCTCGATGACCCTCTTCACGCTGCTGTACGCGATCCTCGCCGTCGTCGAGGTGAAGCTGCTCGCGAAGTACGTCAAGGCCGGCCCGCCCGAGCTCACGGAGGCCGACCTGAACCCGCCCACGAAGATCGGCGGCGGCGACCGTGACGCCGACAAGCCGATGGCCTTCTCGTACTAGGCCCAGGGAGCTGCACAGTCATGGAACTGCACGACGTCTGGTTCGTCCTGATCGCCGTCCTGTGGACCGGCTACTTCTTCCTGGAGGGCTTCGACTTCGGGGTCGGCGTCCTCACCAGGCTGCTGGCCCGCGACCGGCCCGAGCGGCGGGTGCTGATCAACACCATCGGCCCCGTCTGGGACGGCAACGAGGTGTGGCTGCTCACCGCGGGCGGGGCCACCTTCGCCGCCTTCCCCGAGTGGTACGCCACGCTGTTCTCCGGCTTCTACCTGCCGCTGCTGGTCATCCTGCTCTGCCTGATCGTGCGGGGTGTGGCCTTCGAGTACCGGGCCAAGCGGCCCGAGGAGCACTGGCAGCGCAACTGGGAGGCCGCCATCTTCTGGTGCTCGCTCGTTCCCGCGTTCCTGTGGGGTGTGGCCTTCGGCAACATCGTGCGGGGCGTGCCGATCGACCGGAACCTCGAGTACGTGGGCACCGTCTGGGACCTGCTCAACCCGCACGCCCTCCTCGGCGGACTGGTGACCCTGACGCTGTTCACCTTCCACGGTGCGGTGTTCACCGCGCTCAAGACCGTCGGTGACATCCGCGAGCGGGCCAGGGCGCTGGCGCTGCGCGTCGGCCTCGCGGCGGCCGCGTGCGCGGTGGTCTTCCTGCTGTGGACGCAGGCCGACACGGGCAACGGCCGCAGCCTCGTGGCGCTCGCGGTGGCGGTGGCCGCGCTGGTCGCCGCGCTGGTGGCGAACCAGGCGGGGCGCGAGGGATGGTCGTTCGCCCTGTCGGGCCTCGCGATCGCGGCCGCCGTGGCGATGCTGTTCCTGTCGCTCTTCCCGGACGTGATGCCGTCCTCGCTCGACGAGCAGTGGAGCCTGACGGTCACCAACGCCTCGTCGACCCCCTACACCCTGAAAATCATGACGTGGTGCGCCGGCATCGCCACGCCGGTCGTCCTGCTCTACCAGGGCTGGACCTACTGGGTGTTCCGCAAGCGCATCGGCACCCAGCACATCGCCGCGGACGCCGCGGCCGGCGCCGCGCACTGAGTCTGGCCGGGAGGGTGCCGCACGCGCCGTGTGACGTGTCGTGTGCGGCACCCTTCCTGGAGCGAAGGGCTTGTTTCACGTGAAACCGATTGATCCCCGCCTCCTGCGGTTCGCTCGCGCCACGCGTTTCTTCCTGGTGGCGGTCGTCGGCCTCGGCGCCCTCGGTGCCGGGCTGGTCATCGCGCAGGCGATGCTCGTCGCCGAGGTGGTGGTGGGCGCCTTTCAGCACGGCACGCCGGTCGCCGGGCTGCGTAGTCCCCTGCTGTTGCTGGTGGCCGTCGCCGGTGGCCGGGCGCTGGTGGCCTGGCTCACCGAGCTGGCCGCGCACCGGGCAAGCGCGTCCGTGAAGTCGGAGCTGCGCGCGCGACTGCTGGACCGGGCGGCGTCACTCGGTCCCGGGTGGCTCGGCGGGCAGCGGACCGGCTCGCTGGTCGCGCTGGCCACGCGCGGGGTCGACGCCCTCGACGACTACTTCTCGCGCTATCTGCCGCAGCTGGGGCTCGCGGTGGTCGTCCCGGCGGCGGTTCTGGCCCGGATCGTCACGGAGGACTGGGTCTCGGCGGCCCTCATCGTCGTCACACTGCCGCTCATCCCGGTCTTCATGGTGCTGATCGGCTGGGCCACGCAGTCCCGGACGGACCGCCAGTGGCGATTGCTCTCCCGGCTGTCCGGGCACTTCCTGGACGTGGTCGCGGGGCTGCCGACCCTGAAGGTGTTCGGCCGGGCCAAGGCTCAGGCCGAGTCGATCCGCCGCATCACCGCCGAGTACCGGCGGGCCACGATGCGGACCCTGCGGATCGCCTTCCTGTCGTCCTTCGCGCTGGAGCTGCTGGCCACGCTGTCCGTCGCCCTCGTCGCCGTGACCATCGGGATGCGGCTCGTCGCCGGCGAGATGGACCTGTACATCGGGCTGGTCATCCTCGTCCTCGCCCCCGAGGCCTATCTCCCCCTGCGGCAGGTGGGCGCGCAGTACCACGCGGCGGCGGAGGGCCTGGCGGCGGCCGAGGAGATCTTCGCCGTGCTGGAGACGCCGGTGCCCCTGACGGGCACCGGCGCCGTCCCGCCGGGCGCGCTGTCCTTCGAGGACGTCACTGTCCGCTACCCCAGCCGGACCGCCGACGCCGTGCGGGACGTCTCCTTCGCCGTCCGGCCCGGGGAGACGGTGGCTCTCGTCGGGCCGAGCGGCGCGGGAAAGTCGACGCTGCTGCACGTGCTGCTGGGGTTCGTCCGCCCCACCGGAGGCCGGGTCCGCGTCGGGGAGGCGGATCTCGCCGGCCTCGACCTCGGGAAGTGGCGGTCGCGCATCGCGTGGGTGCCCCAGCGGCCGCACCTGTACGCGGGCACGATCGCCGAGAACGTGCGGCTCGCGCGGCCCGCGGCGGACACCGCCGCCGTACGGCGGGCCCTGGCCGACGCGGGTGCGCTGGCGTTCGTGGACGCCCTGCCCGACGGCCTGGACACCGTGCTCGGCGAGGACGGGGCCGGGCTGTCCGCCGGGCAGCGGCAGCGGCTCGCGCTCGCCCGGGCCTTCCTCGCCGACCGGCCCGTGCTGCTGCTCGACGAGCCGACGGCGGCGCTGGACGGCGGCACCGAGGCCGAGGTCGTGCAGGCGGTGCGGCGGCTCGCCGCCGGGCGGACGGTGCTGCTGGTGGTGCACCGGCCGGCGCTGCTCGACATCGCGGACCGCGTGGTCCGGCTGGAACCGGCCCCGCTTCCGTCCCGGTCAGGTGCGGCCCACGGTCCGACGAGCACGGACCCGCGAAGCGGTGAGCAGCCCGCGGCCGGGGACGCGACGGTGGCTCGTGCGGCGGCGGACGACGGCACCGCCGCGCTCCCGGCCGTGGACGGCCGGGAGCAGGCACGGGGCCGGTCGGCCGGAGCCCCGCCCCTTCGCGGGCGCGGGCGGAGGCCTCGGGCGCTGGCTCGGGTCCGCGCGATGTCCGGCCCCCGGCAGGGGAGGCTCACGGGCGCGCTGCTGCTCGGCAGCCTGGCGCTCGGCAGCGCCGTCGGGCTGATGGCCACCTCCGGGTGGCTCATCTCGCGTGCCTCGCAGCAGCCGCCCGTGCTGTACCTGATGGTGGCCGTCACGGCGACGCGGGCCTTCGGCATCGGGCGTGCCGTCTTCCGGTACGCGGAGCGGCTGGTGTCGCACGACGCGGTGCTGCGGATGCTCGCCGACACACGGGTGGCCGTCTACCGGCGGCTGGAACGGCTGGCGCCCGCCGGGCTGCGCCGCGCACGACGGGGCGACCTGCTGACCCGGCTGGTCGCCGACGTGGACGCGTTGCAGGACTACTGGCTGCGCTGGCTGCTGCCCGCCGGAGCGGCGCTGGTCGTGTCCGCCGCCTCCGTGGCCTTCACGGCCTGGCTGCTGCCCGAGGCCGGCGCGGTGCTCGCCGCCGGCCTCCTCGCGGCCGGGGCCGGCGTCCCGCTGGTCTCGGGGGCGGTGGCCCGGCGTGCCGAGCGCCGGCTCGCCCCGGCGCGGGGCGTGCTCGCGACGCGCGTGACCGACCTGCTGACGGGGACCGCCGAACTGACGGTCGCCGGCGCGCTGCCCGCCCGTACCGCCGAGATCAGGCGGACCGACTCCGCGCTGACCCGGATCGCCTCCCGCGCCGCCACCGCCACCGCGCTCGGTGCCGGGCTGACCGTGCTGGTCTCGGGGCTGACCCTCGCGGCGGCCGCTGCCGCCGGCGCCCGCGCGGTCGCCGACGGGCGCCTGGCCGGCGTGGTGATGGCCGTCGTCGTGCTGACCCCACTGGCCTCCTTCGAGGCCGTCCTCGGGCTGCCGCTCGCCGTGCAGTACCGGCAGCGCGTGCGCCGCAGCGCCGAGCGCGTCCAGGAGGTGCTGGACGCGCCGGAGCCCGTCCGGGAGCCGCAGCGGCCCCGGCAGGCGCCGGCCTCGCCGTTCCCGCTCGTCGTGCAGGACCTGACGGCCGGGTACGCCGGACAGGACCGGGACGCGCTCACCGGGCTCCGGCTGACCCTGGAGCGGGGCCGCCGGATCGCCGTGGTGGGGCCGTCGGGCTCGGGCAAGACGACCCTCGCGCAGGTGCTCCTGCGGTTCCTCGACACGCGGGCCGGGACGTACACGCTCGGCGGTGTCGACGCGTCCGCCCTCGACGGCGACGACGTCCGCCGGCTGGTCGGGCTGTGCGCCCAGGACGCGCACCTCTTCGACAGTTCCGTGCGCGAGAACCTGCTGCTCGCCAGGAAGGACGCGAGCGAAGCCGAGCTGCGCGACGCGCTCGCGCGGGCCCGGTTGCTCGACTGGGCCGACAGCCTGCCCGACGGGCTCGACACGCTCGTCGGCGAGCACGGCGCCCGGCTGTCCGGCGGGCAGCGGCAGCGGCTGGCGCTGGCCCGCGCGCTGCTGGCGGACTTCCCGGTCCTGGTCCTCGACGAACCCGCCGAGCACCTCGACCTGCCCACCGCCGACGCGCTCACCACGGACCTCCTGGCCGCCACCGAGGGCCGTACGACGCTGCTCATCACGCACCGGCTGGCGGGTGTCGAGGCCGTCGACGAGGTGATCGTGCTGGACGAGGGCCGCGTGGTGCAGCGCGGCGCGTACGCGGAGCTGGCCGCCGAGCCCGGGCCGCTGCGCACGATGGTCGAACGCGAGGCGGAGACGGACCTGCTCGCCGGGGCCCGGTAGCCCGGCCCGCGCCGGAGGCGACCGGCAGGATCGGGCGACGCCCCCTGCGGGCAGGCCGGTCCGACCACCGCGCGCGGGAAGGCGGCAGGCGGCCTCGCGGCGACGGGGGCGGGCCCGTGCGGGAGGCGCACGGTGGGCCCCGTGCCTTGGGGTCGGTGTTTGCGCAGGGAGGCGCGGTGGGCTGCCTCGCGTCTAGGGGGTGGTAGTTCTGCGCGGGGAGGTGCACGGCTGCCCCGCACCTGCGCGGTCCGGGCTCCGCGCGGGAGCCGCACGGTGGCCCCGCGCCTGCCCGGTCCGCGGGCGGGATCCGGCGGGGGCGCAGGACCAACGTCAGGGCCAGGAGGGCGACCGACACGGCGAGGAGGCGGTCTCGCTGTCGCGAAGGTCCGCGACGATCTGGGCCGGCTCGTCATCGGCCAGCGTGGGCGCGGCCTCCAGACGGGCACGGGCTCCGTGGGGCCCCACACCGGTAGGTCCCATCGCGGCTGTGACAGCGTGACGGGCTCTGTCACGCAGGACAGAGCCCGTACGGTGCCGTCGTCCTGGCGGGCCGCCTCCAGCATTGACCACGCGCCGGCGAGCCGGTCGGCGGTCCGGGCCTGGACCCGTGCGACGCGTGCCCCGGCCGCCGTCACGGCCTCCAGGCCGCTTTGCGTACAAGGCGCATGGCGGCCTCGCGTCTGCGTGGTCCGGGTTCTGCGCGTAGGGCGCGTGGTGGCCTCGTGCCTGCGGGGTGCGGGTTCTGCGCATGGGGCGCATGGCGGCCTCGCGTCTCGTGGTCGGGGTTGTGCGCTGGGAGGCGGTGGCCTCGCGTCTGCGGGGTCCCGGTGCTGCGCATGAGGCGCCCGGCGGTCTCGCGTCTCGTGGTCGGGGTTGTGCGCAGGAGGCGGCGGCTTCGCGTCGCGGGGGCCGGGCGTCGAACCTGAGCCATCCGGGGCGATTACCGCCCCGGCCCGACGCGCCGACGCCGCCGTCGCCCGCCACGGGGGTCAGGATCACCGGCATGCACTCACTTCGCTGTCGGTGCCTGCTGATCGCGCTGCTGTGGGTACTCACCTTCCCGGCCGCGGGGCCCGCCGGCGCTCACGGCCGTGGCAGCGGCACCGGGGCACAGCCGGCGCGGCTCCACGAGGAGGCCGCCGTGACCGCGCGGCGCTACGAGGCGGGCCGTCGTGATGCGGCGGAGCAGCGGCAGCGGGCCCGCCGCATCGACGAACTCCGCGACCGCGAGCGCGGGCGGGTCGTCGGCCTGCGGGAGGACCTGGGCCGGATCGCGCGCGCCCGGTACCGCGCCGGAGGGGGACTGCCGCTCAGCGTGCAGCGGCCGCTCACGGACGACGCGGAGGACTCGGCGCGACTCCGGCGGGCCGCGCGTCAGGCGGGCGGCGTCCAGACGGTCCGCAGCAGCCGCCGGACCGAGCCACGGCTCACCGCGGAGGAGGCCAGGGCGCTGCGGGCCTTGGAGGCGCTGGAGCACCGCACCGTCCGCCCCACCGAGCTCGGGAAGGGATTCCGGCAGAGGCTGGAGAGGGCGCGGTGGCGGCTGCAGCGCCAGGCGGACGCCTCGGTCGCGGCGGGCAGGTGCCGTCACGCCGTGCGGCTGGGCCGGGCGCCGTCGCACTCCCCGCGGGGCTGGGTCGCGCCGGTGGAGACGTACGTGCTCTCCGCCGGGTTCGGCAACCGGGGGAGACGGTGGGCGCACCGGCACACCGGGCAGGACTTCGCGGTGCCGATCGGCACGCCGGTGCGGGCAGTCGGCCCGGGCCGGGTGGTGAGGGTGGCCTGCGGGGGTGCCTTCGGCATCCAGGTCGTCCTCCGGCACCCGGACGGCTCGTTCACGCGGTACGCCCACCTCGCCTCCGTCGCCGTCGAGCGGGGTGAGCGGGTGACGAGCGGCCAGTGGGTCGGCCAGTCCGGCAGCACCGGGAACTCCACCGGCCCGCACCTGCACTTCGAGGTGGGCACCGGCGAGTGCACCGGTTCCGCGGTGGACCCGCTGCGGTGGCTGGCAGCCCGCGGCGTCCATGTGGGATAGCCGCCCGTCCGCGGGCCGGCGGTGGGACTGTGGAGCCGGCTGCCGCTACAGCCGGTCGCCGATGAGGCGCTCGATGACCACCGCTACCCCGTCGTCGTTGTTGGCGACGGTCCGCCCGGACGCCGCGGCGACCACGGCGGGATGCGCGTTGCCCATCGCGTAGGAGCGGCCGGCCCAGGTCAGCATCTCGACGTCGTTCGGCATGTCCCCGAAGGCGACGACCTCCTCGTGCGAGATGCCGCGCTCGGCACAGCACAGGGCCAGCGTGCTGGCCTTGGAGACGCCCGGGCCGCTGATCTCCAGCAGCGCGCTCGGGCTGGACCGGGTGATGGTGGCGCGCTCCCCGACGGCCAGCCGGCCGAGGGTGAGGAAGGCGTCCGGGTCCAGTTCGGGGTGGTAGGCGAGGATCTTCAGGATCGGCTGGTCCGAGCCCACCCCGTCCGGCGCCAGCAGCTCCTCGGCGGGTGCGAGCGTGTCGGGTGTCTCCATGTGCAGCTTGGGGTACGCCGGCTCCTGGTAGAAGCCGTACGTCTGCTCCACCGCGTAGACCGTGCCCGGCGCCGCGTCGCGCAGCAGCCCGACCGCTTCCACCGCGTTCTCCCGTGCCAGGTCCCGCACCTTGACGAAGCGGTGGGCGCCGGGGCCGCCGTGCAGGTCGACCACGGCCGCGCCGTTGCCGCAGATCGCCAGGCCATGACCGTGGACGTGGTCACTGACGACGTCCATCCAGCGGGCCGGGCGGCCGGTGACGAAGAAGACCTCGATGCCCGCCTCCTCGGCGGCGGCGAGGGCGGCGACCGTGCGGGGTGAGACGGACTTGTCGTCGCGCAGCAGGGTTCCGTCGAGGTCGGTGGCGATCAGCCGCGGCCGGACGATGGGGGCACCTCCCTGTTCGGGCGAAGTCGCGAGCGGGGGCGCTGCCGGGGGCTCGGGCTGTCGAGTCGCTGAGGTCACCCGGTCATTGTCCCGCACATGCCCGCACGGGCGTGCGGAACTCCGCACAGCTGAGACGTTGCGGACGTCACGTCACGTCGTGTCACACCATGTCCCGGCTTCGGAGGGGCGGCGGCGCCGTGGCCGCTCCCATGGCGGGGCCAGGCCGCCGGTGCCACCGCCCCCCAAGGGGCCGGGCCGGCTCACGCCAGCTGCGCGGGCGCCTCCAGGGCGATGCGCTCGAACACCTTCTGGTCCGCCGCGAAGTCCGAGTCCGGGATCGGCCAGTGGAGCACGATCTCGGTGAAGCCCAGTTCCTGGTGGCGGCCCGCGAAGTCCACGAACGCGTCCAGGGATTCCAGCGGCCGCCCGCGGTCGGGGGTGAAACCGGTGAGCAGGATCTTGTCCAGCTCGGCGACGTCCCGTCCGCTCGCCGCGCAGGCGTCGGCCAGCTTCCGGGTCTGACCGCGCAGGGCCTGGACCGACTGTTCCGGAGTGCCGTCCTCGAACAGCCGCGGGTCACCGGTGGTCACCCAGGCCTGCCCGTACCGTGCGGCGAGCCGCAGCCCGCGCGGCCCGGTGGCCGCCACGGCGAACGGCAGCCGGGGGCGCTGGACGCAGCCGGGAATGTTGCGCGCCTCGTGCGCCGAGTAGAACTCGCCCGCGTACGACACGTCGTCCTCGGTCAGCAGCCGGTCGAGCAGCGCGACGAACTCGGCGAACCGGTCGGCCCGCTCCCGCGGAGTCCAGGGCTCCTGTCCGAGCGCGGTGGCGTCGAAGCCGGTGCCGCCCGCGCCGACACCGAGCGTGATCCGCCCTCCGGAGACGTCGTCGAGGGAGATCAGTTCCTTGGCGAGGGTGACCGGGTGCCGGAAGTTCGGCGAGGTGACCAGCGTGCCCAGGCGCAGGCGCTCGGTCGCGGCCGCCGCGGCGGTCAGGGTGGGAACGGCACCGAACCACGGGCCGTCCCGGAAGGTGCGCCAGGACAGGTGGTCGTAGGTGTAGGCGGCGTGGAAGCCGAGCTCTTCGGCGCGTGTCCAGGCCGAGCGGCCGCCCTCGTGCCAGCGGCGGTAGGGGAGGATCACGGTGCTCAGGCGCAGACTCATGCCTCCGAGCCTATAGGCCCTGTCGCGCGGATCAGCCCGGCGTCACGGCCCCCCGGCACGCACAGTCGCCGCCGCGCTGTCGTCGGTCGGTGAGCTGACGCCCCCGGCGCGGCCGCGCGCACCCGCGCCGCACGCGGCGGCGGTCCTGGGTCCTGAAAGAAGCGCCTTGCGCAACGGCCCGGGCTCCATGGCCCGCGCGTTTCACGTGAAACAACGGCGCACCGGCCGCTCAGTCGCGCGGTGCGGAGAACAAGTGCCGGGGTCGGGCGGGAGGGCTCGCACTCGGAGCGATGCCTCGGGCGGCCACGCCGGAGGAACGCCGGCCGGCATCAGCGGGGATCGGGGAACCGGAGGTATGCGGGCGGGACGCTCCTGGTCAGCCACACCCCGTTGGCGCTGACGTGGAAGACATGGCCGTCGCGGTGCATGGCGGCGGCGTCCACCGAGAGCACGACCGGGCGGCCGCGGCGGGCACCGACGCGTGTCGCGGTCTCGCGGTCCGCGGACAGGTGCACGTCGTGGCGGTTCATCGGCCTCAGTCCCTCGGCGCGGATGGCGGCCAGGGCGCTGGCCACGGTCCCGTGGTAGAGGTGCGGCGGCGGGACCACCGGTGGCAGGCCGAGGTCGACCTCGACGCTGTGGCCCTGGCTGGCCCGGATGCGGTCGCCTTCGATCGCGAAGCGCCGCTTGTCGTTGGTGGCGACCACGCGGTCGAGTTCCTCGCGGGAGAAGGGAAAGCCGTGAGCCGCCGCTGCCGTGATCAGTGTGTCGACGGCGACCCAGCCGCCCTCGTCCAGGGTCAGCCCGATCCGGTCCGGCTGGTGGCGCAGGTGCCTGGAGAGGAACTTGGACACCTTCACCGTGCGTCTTTCGTCCATCCCCCAAGGATGCCGCGAGAGACGCGGATCACGCAGAAGAGATCGACGAACAGGTTTGATCCACAGCCCGGCATGGTTTTCCACAGGCTGAGGCGCGAGATTGTGGACAAGTGGCCCCTGTGTCAGGCAAGTGGCCTCTGTGTCAGGGACCCTCGGGTCAGGCCGTTCGACGGGGGCAGCGGCCGGATGGCACGGTCCGCGGAGGCTTCACAGCCGGAGCTCTCCACAGCCGGAGCTCCTCACAGCCGGGGCTCCACCCGCGCGATCCGCCGCGCCAGGCCGGGAGCCCAGCGGGACACCGCGTGGAGGGCCCGGGCCTCCGGGGTGACCGGGACCACCGCCTCGTCACGGACCACCGCCCGCACGATCGCGGCGGCGACCCTCTCCGGCGGGTAGCCGCGCAGCCCGTACAGGCGGGTGACACGCTGCTGCCGCCGCCTCTCCTCCGCGGCGTCGACGCCCGCGAACCGCGCCGTCGACGTGATGCCGGTGGCGACGAAGCCGGGGCACACCGCCGTGACGCCGATCCCCCGTCCGGCCAGCTCGGCGCGCAGGCACTCGCTGAGCATCAGCACGGCCGCCTTGGAGGTGCTGTAGGCGGGCAAAGCCTTCCAGGGGTGGTACGCCGCGGCGGAGGCGATGTTGACGATGTGGCCGCCCTGCCCGCGCTCGGCCATCCGCCGTCCGAACAGCCGGCAGCTGTGGATGACGCCCCACAGGTTGACGTCGAGGACCTGGCGCCAGTCCTCGGGGGTGGTGTCGAGGAAGGCGCCGGACAGGCCGACGCCCGCGCTGTTCACCAGCACGTCCACGACGCCGTACTCGGTGGCCACCCGCTCGGCGAGCTGCTCCATCGCCTTCTCGTCGGAGACGTCGGCCGTCTCCGCCCACGCCTCCCGCGCGCCGGCCGCTCGGCACGACTCGGCGGTGCGGGCCGCGGCCTCCGCGTTCCGGTCGACGGCCACCACGCGCGTGCCGGCCTCGGCGAACGCGAGCGCCGTCGCCCGCCCGATGCCACTGCCCGCCCCGGTGACCAGCACGAGCTGCCCGCTGAAGCGGTCGGCGTGCCTCCCGCCGGGCCGCGGCGCGGGACGGCCCTCCTCGGTGGCCGTCACGAACTCCGCGATCCAGGTCGCCAGCAGGTCCGGGCGGGTTCGCGGCACCCAGTGCCCGGCCGGGAGCGTCCGGCGCACCAGCCGCGGCGCCCACTCCTCCAGCCCGTCGTACAGCCGCTCCGACAGGAACGGGTCATCGAGGGGCGTGATGAGCTGCACGGGTGCGTGTGCGTAGGCGTCCGCGCGGGGCCGGCGCAGCCGGGGCCGGACGTTGTCCCGGTAGAGCCAGGCGCCGTGCGCGGCGTCGCGGGGCAGCGACGAGGTCGGGTAGTCGCCGCCGGGCAGCTTCTCGGCCCGCCGCAGGATCGCCGGCCAGCGCCTGCCGAGCGGGCCCCGCCAGGCCAGCTCGGGCAGGAGCGGCGTGTGCAGCAGGTACACGTACCAGGACTTCGCGCCCTGGGCGAGGAGCTGGCCGATCCGGCGCGGGGTGGGCCGCCTCATCCGCCGGCCGATCCAGTGGCCGAAGTGGTCGAGCGAGGGCCCGGAGAGCGAGGTGAAGGAGGCGATGCGGCCCTCGGTGCGCCCCACGGTGACGAACTCCCAGGACTGTACCGAGCCCCAGTCGTGCCCGACCAGGTGCACGGGCCGCCCGGGGCTCACCGCGTCGGCGACCGCCAGGAAGTCGTCCGTGAGCTTGTCCAGGGTGAAGCCGCCGCGCAGGGGCCGCGGGGCCGTGGACCGGCCGTGGCCCCGCACGTCGTACAGCACGACGTGGAAGCGGTCGGCGAGGCGGACGGCCACCTCGGACCAGACCTCCTTGCTGTCCGGGTAGCCGTGCACGAGGAGGACCGTCGGCCGGGCCGGGTCGCCCAGTTCGGCCACGGCAAGCTCGACCCCGTCGGCGTGCACCCGGCGCTCCCGCGCGTCGTCGATCACCGTCACTCCCCTCAGCTCGCCCCCGGCGACTGTGGCAGTCGTTAGACGGACCGTCAACAGTGCCCTGCGCACCCCGGGGAGACCGCTGATGGCGTGAGACCTCAGGGGGACCCCTACGTACCCGTACGACTGGAGTCTGACACCAAGACGGCTCTGGGGTCTGACGACCGGCGTGGCGGGTGTCACTACCGTCGGGGTGTGACTGTGATCGCGACCGAAAGCCTGAGCAAGCGGTACCCACGGGTGACCGCGCTTGACCGGCTCTCCGTGGACGTCGGACCCGGTGTGACGGGGCTGGTCGGCGCCAACGGAGCCGGCAAGTCCACACTGATCAAGATCCTGCTGGGTCTGTCCCCCGCGTCCGAGGGCCGCGCCGAGGTGCTCGGTCTCGACGTCGCCACCGAGGGCGCCGCCATCCGCGAGCGCGTCGGCTACATGCCGGAGCACGACTGCCTGCCGCCCGACGTCTCGGCCACCGAGTTCGTCGTCCACATGGCGCGCATGTCGGGGCTGCCCGCGACCGCCGCGCGCGAACGCACCGCCGACACGCTGCGCCACGTCGGTCTCTACGAGGAGCGGTACCGTCCCATCGGCGGCTACTCGACCGGCATGAAGCAGCGGGTGAAGCTGGCCCAGGCCCTGGTGCACGACCCGCAGCTCGTCTTCCTCGACGAGCCGACCAACGGCCTCGACCCGGTCGGCCGCGACGAGATGCTCGGCCTGATCCGCCGCATCCACACCGACTTCGGCATCTCCGTCCTGGTCACCTCTCACCTGCTCGGCGAACTCGAACGCACCTGCGACCACGTCGTCGTCATCGACGGCGGCAAGCTCCTGCGCTCCAGCTCCACCACCGACTTCACCCAGATCACGACCACCCTCGCGGTCGAGGTCACCGACAGCGACGAGCACCCGGACGGCACCCGCGCCGTGCGGGAGGCGCTCCACGCGCGCGGGGTGCAGACCCAGGACGGCACCGGACTGCCGGGCGCGGGCCATGTCCTGCTCCTGACCGCGCAGGACGAGGAGACGTACGACCTGGTGCGGGACGTCATCGCGGACCTCGGCCTCGGCCTGGTGCGCATGGAGCAGCGCCGCCACCACATCTCGGAGGTCTTCCGGGACGACGAACAGCACGGCGCCCAGCGGAAGGAGGCGGTCGGCCATGGCGGTTGAGCAGCCCACGGCGACACCGGGCGACCAGACCCGCATCCACAACATCGGCTACCGGGGCTACGACGGCCCCCGCCTGGGCCGGGCCTACGCCCGCCGCTCGCTGTACTCGCAGTCCCTGCGCGGCGCCTACGGCCTCGGCCGCTCCCTGAAGTCCAAGGTGCTGCCGATGCTGCTGTTCGTGGTCATGTGCGTGCCCGCCGCCGTCATGGTGGCCGTGGCCGTCGCCACGAAGATGAAGGACCTGCCGGTCGACTACACCCGCTACGCCATCATCATGCAGGGCGTCATCAGCCTGTACGTCGCCTCGCAGGCACCCCAGTCCGTCTCGCGGGACCTGCGCTTCAGGACCGTGCCGCTGTACTTCTCGCGGCCCATCGAGACCGCCGACTACGTCCGCGCCAAGTACGCGGCGCTGGCCTCGGCGCTGTTCGCGCTGACCGCCGCGCCGCTGCTCGTGCTGTACGCGGGCGCGCTGCTGGCCAAGCTGGACTTCGCCGCGCAGACCGAGGGATTCGCCCAGTCACTGGTCTCCGTGGCACTGCTGTCACTGCTCTTCGCCGGCATCGGCCTGGTCATCGCCGCCGTCACGCCGCGCCGCGGCTTCGGCATCGCCGCCGTCATCGCGGTGCTGACCATCTCCTACGGCGCGGTCTCCACGCTCCAGGCCATCGCCGTCTCGCAGGGGAGCACCGGCGCCGTCGCCTGGATCGGCCTGTTCTCGCCCATCACCCTCATCGACGGGGTGCAGACCGCCTTCCTGGGCGCGACCTCCAGCTTCCCCGGCGGAACGGGGGCCGGGCCCTCCCGTGCCGAGGGCGTCGTCTACGTCCTCGCCGTCCTCGGACTCGTCGCCGCGAGCCACGGCCTCCTGATGCGCCGCTACAAGAAGGTGGGACTGTGACGACCCTCAGCATCGACCACGTCTCCCGCTGGTTCGGCAACGTGGTCGCCGTCAACGACATCACCATGACGATCGGCCCCGGCGTCACCGGCCTGCTCGGCCCCAACGGCGCCGGGAAGTCCACGCTGATCAACATGATGGGCGGCTTTCTCGCCCCCTCCACGGGCTCCATCACGCTCGACGGGCAGCCGGTGTGGCGCAACGAGGGGATCTACCGGCACATCGGCGTCGTCCCCGAGCGGGAGGCGATGTACGACTTCCTCACGGGCCGCGAGTTCGTCGTGGCCAACGCCGAGCTGCACGGGCTGGGCGCCAAGGCGGCCCAGCGGGCGCTGGCCACCGTCGAGATGGAGTACGCGCAGGACCGGAAGATCGCCACGTACTCCAAGGGCATGCGCCAGCGTGTGAAGATGGCGTCCGCCCTGGTCCACGAGCCCTCGCTCCTGCTGCTCGACGAACCCTTCAACGGCATGGACCCGCGCCAGCGCATGCAGCTGATGGACCTGCTGCGGCGCATGGGCGACGAGGGCCGCACGGTGCTGTTCTCCTCCCACATCCTCGAAGAGGTCGAACAGCTCGCCCGGCACATCGAGGTGGTCGTCGCCGGACGGCACGCGGCCAGCGGCGACTTCCGCAGGATCCGCCGGCTGATGACCGACCGTCCGCACCGCTACCTGGTGCGGTCCAGCGACGACCGCGCGCTCGCCGCCGCGCTGATCGCGGACCCCTCGACGTCCGGCATCGAGGTCGACGTCGCCGAGGGCGCGCTGCGTGTCCAGGCCGTCGACTTCGGCCGCTTCACCACGCTGCTGCCGAGGGTCGCCAGGGACCACGGCATCCGGCTGCACACGGTCTCGCCCTCCGACGAGTCCCTCGAGTCCGTCTTCTCGTACCTGGTCGCGGCGTAGGAGGCCGAAAGATGTACGACCCCACAGTCGCCCGGCTCACCTACCGGGCCCTGCTCGGCCGCCGCCGGGCCCTCATCCTCGGCGCCCTGCCGCTGCTGCTGATCGTCATCGCCGTGGCCGTGCGCGCCCTCGCCGGCGCCGACGACCAGACGGCCGTGGACGTCCTCGGCGGGCTCGCGCTGGCCACGATGGTGCCCATCATCGGAGTCATCGCCGGCACCGGCGCCATCGGGCCGGAGATCGACGACGGCTCGGTGGTGTACCTGCTGTCGAAGCCGCTGAAGCGGCCGACGATCATCTTCACCAAGCTCATCGTGGCGATCGCGGTGACGATGGTGTTCTCGGCCGTTCCCACGCTCGTCGCGGGGCTGATCCTCAACGGCAACGGACAGCAGATCGCGGTCGCCTACACGGTCGCGGCGCTGGTCGCCTCCATCGCCTACGCGGCGCTCTTCCTGCTCCTCGGCACGGTGTCCCGGCACGCGGTGGTCCTCGGCCTGGTCTACGCGCTCGTCTGGGAGGCGCTGTTCGGATCCCTGGTCCCCGGCGCGCGCACGCTGAGCGTCCAGCAGTGGTCGCTGGCCGTGGCCCACCAGGTCGCCGGCGGTGACCTGGTCACCTCCGACGTCGGGCTGACCACGGCGACGGTGCTGCTGGCGGCGGTCACGGGGCTCGCCACCTGGTACGCCGGGCAGAAGCTGCGCTCCCTGACGCTGGCCGGGGAGGAGTGACGCCTCCGGCCGGCTCGTGCGGGCGTGCGCGCTCCTCCCCGTCGCCGGCCGGTCCGTTGCCCAGCGGGATGCGCCCGCGGGCGGCGGCGGCCGGGGCCCGGACGGCGGCCCACCGGTAAATCGGTGGCGGGCCGTACGGCGGCGCGGGCACAGTGGTGGTGTTCACGACGCCGGCCGGGCCGGCGCCACGTTCCGGGAGAGGAGCCGGGGATGCCACCGCACGGCAGTACGCCCCGCTCCCGACAGGGCAGTCCGCGGCAGGCTCCGGAGTAACCACCACTCCGTCGAGCCCGCCCCGCACGGGGAACTGCCCGGGGCGGCCGCTTCGAGCACGCGACGGCTGATGCGCTGTCGCGTGGGCCGCCCACCCGGAGGATTGGCCGAGAGGCAAGGCACCGGCTTGCTGAGCCGTGGTCGGGTGCGAGCCCGCGCGCGTTCGATCCGCGCATCCTCCGCGAGAGACGTCACTGCGACCCGCCGGTCGCAGGTCGGGGCACGGCTGCGCCCGTATCCCGGCCGGGACGTCATGCGCCTGTGCGGACCGAGGCCGCACAGGCCGGACCGCGGGCGGTCGGCCGGACGTGGGGCCCGCAGACGACCGGCCTCGCGGCGGCCTCAGCCCAGCAGGCGTTCCAGCACCACCGCGATGCCGTCCTCGTCGTTCGAGGCCGTGACCTCGTCGGCGACCGCCTTCAGTTCCTGATGAGCGTTGGCCATGGCCACGCCCCGGGCCGCCCAGGCGAACATCGGGATGTCGTTGGGCATGTCCCCGAAGGCAAGGGTGTCGGCGGGCTTCATGCCCAGGCGGCGGGCCGCCAGGGACAGACCCGTGGCCTTGGACAGGCCGAGCGGGAGCAGTTCGACGATGCCCTCGCCGGCCATGGCGACGGTGACGAAACCGCCCGCCGTCCGGCGGGCGACATCGGCGAGTTCGTCGTCCGTGAGCGTGGGGTGCTGGATGTAGACCTTGTTCAGCGGGGCGCTCCACAGGTCGGAGACGTCCGTGAACGGCACGGAGGGCAGCGCGCCGGAGACGGCGTAACCGGGACCGACCAGCACCTCGCCGTCCAGGCCGTCACGGCTCGCGGCCAGGTACAGCGGGCCGACCTCCGCCTCGATCTTCGCCAGGGCCACACCGGCCAGCTGCCGGTCCAGCGTCACCGACGTCAGCAGGCGGTTCTCGCCGGCGTGGTAGACCTGCGCGCCCTGGCCGCACACCGCGAGGCCCTGGTAGCCGAGGTCGTCGAGGATGTGCCGCGTCCAGGGGACCGCGCGGCCGGTGACCACGATGTGCGCCGCGCCCGCCGCGGTGGCCGCGGCGAGCGCCTCACGCGTGCGCTGCGCTATCGACTCGTCGGAGCGCAGCAGCGTCCCGTCGAGGTCGGTCGCGATGAGCTGGTACGGGAACGCCGGAGCGGTGGGTGTCACTTGGCCACCGGCTCCAGGACCTCCCGGCCGCCGAGGTAGGGACGGAGCACCTCCGGCACCCGCACCGAACCGTCGGCCTGCTGGTGGTTCTCCAGCAGCGCGACGATCGTGCGCGGGACCGCGCAGAGGGTGCCGTTGAGCGTCGCCAGCGGACGGACCTGCTTGCCGTCGCGCATGCGGATGTGCAGGCGGCGGGACTGGAACTCGGCGCAGTCCGAGGTCGAGGTCAGCTCGCGGTACTTGCCCTGGGTCGGGATCCAGGCCTCGCAGTCGAACTTGCGCGACGCGGAGGCGCCGAGGTCACCCGAGGCGACGTCGATGACCCGGAACGGCAGCTCCAGCGCGGTCAGCCACTCCTTCTCCCACTCCAGCAGCCGGCGGTGCTCCTCCTGCGACTCCTCGGGGACGACGTAGGAGAACATCTCGACCTTGTCGAACTGGTGCACGCGGAAGATGCCGCGGGTGTCCTTGCCGTGCGAGCCGGCCTCGCGGCGGAAGCACGGCGAGAAGCCCGCGTAGCGCAGCGGCAGCCGGTCGGCGTCGATGATCTCGTCCATGTGGTACGCGGCGAGCGGCACCTCGGACGTGCCGACCAGATAGAGGTCGTCCTTTTCCAGGTGGTAGACGTCCTGGGCCGCCTGGCCGAGGAAGCCGGTGCCGGCCATCGACTGCGGGCGGACCAGCGCCGGGGTCAGCATGGGCGTGAAGCCGGCAGCGGTGGCCCGGGCGATCGCCGCGTTCACCAGGGCCAGTTCCAGCAGGGCGCCGACGCCGGTGAGGAAGTAGAACCGCGAGCCGGAGACCTTGGCGCCGCGCTCGACGTCGATCGCGCCGAGCGTCTGGCCGAGCTCCAGGTGGTCCTTGGGCTCGAAGCCCTCGGCCGCGAAGTCGCGGATGGTCCCGTGCGTCTCCAGCGTGACGAAGTCCTCCTCGCCGCCGACGGGGACGTCGGGGTGCACGAGGTTGCCGAGCTGGAGGAGGAGTTCCCTGGTCTCGGCGTCGGCCGCGTCGCGCTCGGCGTCGGCCGCCTTGACGTCGGCGGCGAGCCGGCCGGCCTTCTCCAGCAGCGCCGGCTTCTCGTCCCCGGTGGCCTTGGGGATGAGCTTGCCGAGCGACTTCTGCTCGGCGCGCAGCTCGTCGAAGCGGACGCCGGACGACCTGCGCCGCTCGTCGGCAGACAGGAGGGCGTCGACGAGCGCGACGTCCTCTCCACGGGCGCGCTGTGACGCGCGCACACGGTCGGGGTCCTCACGGAGCAGGCGAAGGTCAATCACGCGGTCAAGGCTACCGGTGCGGCGTTCCGGCTCACGACCCGGTATTCCGGGCCGCGTGCCACCCGCCGTCGTGGGCTCGTTCCGGTTCGTGCCGGCATTCGGTGGCCGCGGTCCGGAACGGGACGGGCCGCGCATGGCCGGCCGGCTCGATTCCCTTGCTCCGCCCGGTACTTGGTCACTCGGTCTTCCACAGGGAAGTGTGCGGCGGAGAAGTTATCCACAGGCTGTGTGCAAGGTCTGTGGATGTCGGAATTGATCATTCCAGAAGTGTCCGAGCGGCGAAGAAATGTGCGGTCCGCCGCAGGTCTCGCCCCACTTTTGGGTGCATGGACGTCCCCCCAAAAGATGAATTGCTGGAATCGCAGGGACGAAGGGTGATGCGTGCGGCAGTAGCCCGCCCGGCGGGACGTGAGGCGATTTGTCGATCGGAGGGGCTTTTGATGTCGACTTGTCCCCAGGTCGAGAAGCCCACCTGTGGATAACGTCTGTGGACAAAGGAATGCATGCCGCGCCGGCCGGAATCGTGTCGCTCGGGCCGGGCAGGCGGGACTGCGGGGCCGGCCGGGCAGCCGCACGCACCGCGGGGCGGTCCTGGCCTAGAACCGGCCGTCCTGGCAGCGCGCCACCCAGTCGGCGGCCGCCGCGAACTCCGCGTCGGAGGTGCCGGGCAGGGGCGGGCGCACGTCCGCCACCCCGGCGTCCGCGCGCGGGTAGGAGCCCAGGAAGCGCACCTGGAGGCAGATGCGCCGGAGCCCCATGAGGGCCTCGGCCATCCGGCGGTCGCTGATGTGGCCCTCGGCGTCGACGCAGAAGCAGTAGTTGCCGATGCCGGCGCCCGTGGGACGGGACTGCAGCAGCATCAGGTTGATGCCCCGCGTCGCGAACTCACCGAGCAGGTCGCGCAGCCCGCCGGGGTGGTCGTCGCGCTGCCACAGCACCACGGACGTCTTGTCCGCGCCGGTCGGAGCGGCGGGCCGCGCGGGCCGGCCGACCAGGACGAACCGCGTCTGCGCGTTCTCCGCGTCGTGGATCCCCGTCTCCAGGGCCTCCAGGCCGTAGCGGGCGGCGGCGAACTCGCCGGCGAAGGCGGCGTCGTAACGGCCCTCCTGCACCAGGCGGGCGCCGTCCGCGTTGGACGCGGCCGACTCCCACACGGCGTCGGGGAGGTTCGCCCTCAGCCAGTTGCGCACCTGCGGCTGGGCGGCGGGGTGGGCGGTCACCGTCTTGATGTCCGACAGCTTCGTACCGGGCCGGACCAGGAGCGCGAAGGTGATCGACAGCAGCACCTCGCGGTAGATCATCAGCGGCTCGCCCGCGACCAGCTCGTCGAGCGTGGTGGTGATGCCGCCCTCGACGGAGTTCTCGATCGGCACGAAGGCCGCCTCCGCGTCACCGCCGCGTACCGCGTCCAGCGCGGACTGCACCGACACATACGGGACGAGTTCCCGGGTGGCCGTCTCGGGGAGCGTGCGCAGGGCGACTTCGGTGAAGGTGCCCTCGGGGCCGAGATACGCGTAACTCGCTGGCATGACCTCACCCTAATGGGCCGACGGCGGCGCGGGGCGGCCGTCCGGGCGGAGCCCACCCCGGAAGGTCGACCCCGGGCGCCCCTCAGCCCTCCAGCAGCCGCTGCCCCACGTACTCCCCCTGCGCCGCCCCGCCCGGCACCGCGAACAGCCCGCTCGCCTCGTGCCGGATGTACGGCGAGAGCGCGTCGCCGCGGTCCAGCTTGCGCTGGACCGGCACGAAGCCGCGCAGCGGGTCCGCCTGCCAGCAGACGAACAGCAGGCCCGCGTCCGGCACGCCGTCCGCGTCGAAACCGTCGTGGTAGGAGAACGGGCGGCGGAGCATCGCCGCGCCCCCGTTCTGGTCAGGACGGGTGATCCGCGCGTGGGCGTTGAGCGGGACGACCACCCTGCCGTCCTTCCCCGTCCTCTCCAGGTCCATCTCCGTCGTCTCGCCGCCCCCGCTCAGCGGCGCGCCGTCGGACTTGCGCCGCCCGATGACGGCTTCCTGCTCCGCCCTCGGCAGCTTCTCCCAGTCGTCCAGGAGCATGCGGATCCGGCGGACGACGACATAGGAGCCGCCCGCCATCCACGCCGGCTCTCCGTCGTCGGGGACGAAGACGCGCCGGTCGAAGTCGGCGTCGGCCGGCTTCGGATTGCGTGTGCCGTCGATCTGGCCCATGAGGTTGCGGGTCGTCATCGGGTGCGCGGTGGCGCCCGGGGAGCGGTTGAAGCCGTTCATCTGCCAGCGCACGCGGGCCGCCGAACCGGCCTCCTTCTGCAGGGTGCGCAGTGCGTGGAAGGCGACCAGTGCGTCGTTCGCGCCGATCTGCACCCACAGGTCGCCGTCGCTGCGCGCCTTGTCGAGCCGGTCGGAGGAGAAGTCGGGCAGCGGGTCGAGGGCGGCCGGCCGCTGCTTGCCGAGGCCGGTCCGGTCGAAGAAGCCGTGGCCGAAGCCGAGGGTGATCGTCAGCGACGACGGGCCGGCGTCCCGGGCGACGTCCGTGTCGTCGTGCGGGGCGGCCTCGCCCGCCATCAGCCGCTCCGCCGCCGCCGACCAGCGGCGCAGCAGGGCCGCCGCCTCCTTGCGGCCCGCGCCCGCCACCAGATCGAAGGCGACGAGGTGGCCGCGGGCCTGGAGGGGATCGGTGATGCCGGGCTGATGTTTCCCGTGAAACATCGCCCGGTCCGAGCCCAGCGAGGTGAGCGGCACGGCCGCCGAGGGCGCCGCCGCGTGTCCCACGGCCCCGCCCGCCGCACCGAGGACGAGCCCGGTGGCACCGGCGGTGCCGAGCAGCCGCCGTCGCGAGATGCCCTCCCCGGCCGTGGCGTCACCCGCAGCGCCGTGCCCGCGGGCGGCCGCCGCGGGGGAGGGGTGCTGAGGCGTGGCCTGGGAGGTGGACTGGTCAGGCATGGGGGTTCAGCCGATCTGCGCGTTCTTGGTGACGGTCACCTGGTCGATGGCGGAGGTCCGCACGGTCACGGCGACCTCCCAGTCGCCGGCCATCGGGATCTGCACCCCGCTTGCCGCCCAGTGCCCGGTGGTGATGTGGTCGGGGACCACCGGCAGCGGTCCGACCTTCTTGGTGGTCAGGGTGAAGGCGATCTTCACCTCGGGGACGTCGAAGCCCCGGCCGTTCGGCCGCTCCACGTAGACGTGCATCTCGTTGCCGCCCACGCGCGCGGGGTCGAGGTCGATGCGGACGACGCCCTTGCCGTCCGGGCCGCCGGTGTCGAACGGCATGTCCAGCGTCACGGCGCCTCCCGACGACGAGGACGCCGCCGCGGTCGCCGCGGCCTTGGCCTCCTCCTCCGTGCGCCCCGGCTCGGTCTGCGTGAGCACGGTGGTGACGGCGAGCAGCACGACGGCCACGCCGGCCTCCATGAGCACGGAGCGGCGCAGCCCGAAGCGGAGCGGGTCGGCGTCCCGCAGGCGTTTCTGCCGTGCGGCGTTCACGGCGGCCCGCTGCCGGGCGAGCTGGGCGGTCCGCCGGGGATCGGCGGACGCCGGAGCGGTCCCGCCCGCGCCGCCCTCGGGGACGACTGCGGTGTCCCCGACGCCCGCCGGTGCCTTCTGGCCCGCCTTCTCGCCTGCCGTCGCCGGGTCCTCGGCCGGGGCCGGGGCCGTGACCGCAGCCGCGTCCGCCGGGGCCGTGACCGCCGCCGATTCCGCCGGCCGTCCCGCGGTGGACGTGACAGCCGTCGCCCGCGCGGGCCGTCCCGCGGCGGCCGGGGCGGCGGCCGTCTCCGCCAGCCGTCCCGTCCACCGCCGCGAGGTCCAGGCGATGCCGACCAGCACCACCACGAGCCCGATCTTGACCAGCAGCAGCTGGCCGTAGCGGGTCCCGGTGAGCGCGGACCACGAGCCGGCCTGCCGCCACGACTGGTAGGCACCCGTGGCGACCAGGGCGAGGACGGACCCGAAGGCGACGCGGGAGAAGCGGCGCACGGCGGAGGTCTCGACCCGGGCCGACGCGGGAGCCCGGTACAGCGCGACGAGCAGGGCGGCCAGTCCGCCGAGCCACGCGGCGACCGCGAGCAGGTGCACCACGTCGACCGGCATCGCGAGCCCGGGCTGGAGACCGGTGGAGGCGTGTTCGGCCGTCGCCCAGCTCGCCGCCAGCCCGGCCGCGACGACCACTCCGCCGATCGTGAGACCGAAGGACAGGTCGCCCTTCTCCTCTTCCTCCCGCTTGTCGTACGCGCCGAACAGGACCGCCACGAACAGCGCCGCAGCGGCCAGCAGCAGCAGCCGGGAGACCAGGGCCGCGCCCGTCTTGGTCTGGAGGACCTCGCCGAGGAGGTCCAGGTCGAAGACGTCGGCGATCCTGCCGGAGGTGGTGTACGAGCCGCGCAGGAGCAGCAGGGCCAGCGTGGCGGCGGTGAGCGCGACCCAGCCGGAGGCGACGAGCCGCTGCACGGCGCGCACCCCCGATCCGCGCGGCCAGCAGGCCAGCACGAAGGCGGCGCCGCCGGCCAGGACGACGAAGCCGGCGTACGACACATACCGGCCGAGCCCGTACAGCAGGCCGACGGCCCCGCCGCCCGCGGTCTGCTCGCCGACCGCGGCGGAGGTGGCGGACGGGGCGCCGACGGAGAAGGTGTAGGCGCCGGCGACGGGGTGGCTGTCGGCCGAGACGACCTGGTAGGCGACGGTGTAGGTGCCGTCCGGCAGTCCGTCGCGCAGACGCACGGCGTAGGTGGTCCCGCCGGTCTCGGACGGCGTGCCGGTGTCGACGCGCTGACCGCGCGGGTCGAGCACGCGCAGCGAGTCGTCGTTCAGTGCGACCTTCTCGGAGAAGGTCAGCGACACCTGGGCGGGGGCCTGGTCGACCACCACCCCCTGCTGGGGGTCGCTGCCGGTCAGCGCGGCGTGCGCGGAGGCCGGTCCGGCACCCGCGAGGAGTGCGCCGGTGACGGCCAGCAACAGCAGCACCAGCGTCCGGACGCGGGGGGCGGTGGTCGGCGTCACGGTGGTCCCTCCCTCAGTGGCCGGTCGCGGGGGTGTACGTGGCGGGCTTCACCGGCATCTCGACCGTGACCGGGCCGGACGCGGCGAAGTGCAGTTCGACGGCGACGGTCTGGCCCTGCCGGGGCCGCCGCTTCAGGTCCTCGAACATCAGGTGGTTGCCGCCGCTTGCGAGCACCAGCCGGCCGTGGGCGGGGACGGTGAGGCGCTGGACCTCCCGCATCGCCCCCCCGACCGTCTCGTGCACGGTGACGTCGCCCGCTATGTCGCTGGTGACCGACGTCAGCTCGTCCTTCGCTCCGCCGTCGTTGACGATCGTCAGGAAGCCGGCCGCCATCGAGGCGGAGACCGGCTGCGGCATGTAGGCGGAGCTGACCGCCAGCCGGGCGTTCACGTCCCCGGACCCGGAACCGCCGCAGCCCGCCAGGAGCCCGGCGGCCAGGGCCACGGCCAGCAGGGCGGCCGGTGCCGTCCGCCTCACGGGTTCCGTCCCTGGACGAGCTTGGGCAGGTCCCTGGTGTAGTCGTCGACGGTGGCGTCCTCCCCGTACAGGACGTACCCGGCGTCGGTCTTCGGCGAGAACGCGATGACCTGGGTCCCGTGCACCGAGACGGCCTTGCCGTCCTTGTCCTTCGTCGACGGCTCGACGGAGATGCCGAGGGTGCGGGCACCGGCCTGGACGGCCGCGAAGTCACCGGTCAGACCGACGAACTGCGGGTCGATGCCCTTGAGCCACCTGCCGAGCTCGGCCGGGGTGTCGCGGGCCGGGTCGGTGGTGACGAACACCACCCGCAGCCTGTCCTGCTCGGCCCTGGGCAGCGCCTTCTTGGCGACCGCGATGTTGCTCATCGTCAGCGGGCAGACGTCGGGGCAGTGGGTGTAGCCGAAGTAGACCAGCGTCGGCCGGCCCGCGGTCTCCTTGCGGAGGTCGTACTTGCGGCCCTGGGTGTCGGTGAGCACCAGGTCCGGCTTCTCGAAGGGCTTGTCGAGGACGGTCGCGGACTTCCGCGCGGTGTCCTCGGACACCGCCGCGACCGGCTTGCTGCTGTCGTCGCCGCTGCCGCAGGCGGTGAGGGTCAGGGTGGCGGCGGCGAGGAGCGCGGCCGCGGCGAACGTCTTGTTGCGCATGGAGAAGGTCCCAGAGGTGAGGATTCCGGCGCGCGCCGGGGTCGTAGGCAAGGGTCGCACGACCCCGGCGCGGTGGGCGGGGAGCGGGTCAGACGGTGGTGCGGCGACGGCCGGCGAACACGCCGTACGCCACGCCCGCCGCGCCGACGACGATGCCCACGACACCGAGGACGCGGGCGGTGGTGTCACTGCCGTCCCCGGAGCCGGAGTCGGCGGCGGTCTTCTGCGCGGCGGCCTGGGCGTCGTCGCCGGTGTCCTCGGCCGGCGAGCCGTGGTGTTCGTCGTCCGCGGCGGCGGCGAGCTCGAGGACGGGCGCCGGGTTGTCGGGCTCCTCCTGGCCGTCCTGCTGCACCTCGATCCAGCGGACGACCTCCTTGTCGGAGTACGTCTGCAGCGCCTTGAAGACGAGCTCGTCGGTGTCCTCGGGCAGCGCGCCCAGGGAGACGGGGAACTTCTGGAAGTAGCCGGGCTGGATGCCCTTGTCCTCGGCGGTCCAGGTCACCTTGCTGACGGCCTCGGAGATCTTCTCGCCGTGCATCTCCAGCGGCTTGGCGAGCTTCGACTTGGTGACCTCGATCTTCCAGCCCTCGACCGCCTCCGGCATGACCGAGGCCAGCGGGTGGTCGGTCGGGAAGTTGACCTCGACCTTGGTGGTGGAGGCGTTGTCGCGCTCGTTGGGCACCTTGAAGTCGACGACCGTGTAGCCGCCCTTGGCGGGGGTGGTCTCCGGCTGCACGCTGACATGGGCGAACGCGGGGGCGGACACGGCGAGGACGGCCGAGCCGGCGACGGCGCCGGCGGCAGCGAGACGAGAAACGTTCATGGCAGGGGGGTACTCCGCTTCGAGTGGTTCCGGTGGTGAGGGACGCGTGCGCGGGGCCGGGACGCCGGCCGGTGAGGCGATCCGCAGGTCACAGCGGCGGTCGTGCCGGGCCGGAGACCGACGGGACCACGGTGACGGCCGCGGCCACGGTCCCGTCGCCGCCGTCGGCGACCGACAGGACTGCGGGCAGCCCGGGGGCCGCGGCGACCGACCGGACCGCGGCGACCGAGGATGCCGCGGGTACGGCGGACGCCTCGGGACCGGCGGCATCACGGGCCACCCCGGGGACTGCGGTGGGCCGGTGGCGGTGGTCGTGCACGCGCGCGTGCCGGACGGCGACGGCCTCCCTCAGGCGGAACCCCGCTCGGTGGTGGTCGCGTCGCGTCAGGCAGCGAGGACGAGTGCGCCGGCAGCCGGCGGGCCGCGCCGGACGACCGTGTGCTGCAGCGCGGTGCCGCGCAGCAGCGGGGGCGCGCAGTGGGCGGCGGGCCAGAGGCGGGGGCCGGCCGGTGGCCCGGCCGGCAGCCCGGCGCACAGGGCGCGCACCAGGGCGAGCGCCGCGCGCAGCGACCGTACGAGCGCGGTCTCGGCGACTCCGTGCGCCGACAGCCGGATCAGCCGCAGCAGGGCCAGGTCGCCGCGGCGCAGGAGCCAGCCCGCGGCGATCGCGGCCAGGACGTGGCCCAGCAGCATGGGCAGCGACGGCAGCAGGGAGGCCGGTGCCCCGGCCGCGGACAGGGCGTCCGCGTGCTGCGCCCGCGTGCCCCCGGGCGGGACCGCGGCCGCGTGGACGTGCGCGTCGGAGAGAATCCGGTAGGCCTGCGCGGGACTGATCGCCGCGGCGGTGGTGCCGCACACGAGCCGCGCCGCCTGCTCGACGAGCGAGGCGTCGCTCATGCCGTGCAGGCCTCCCGCGGCCCCGGCCGATCCGGCCGGGCCCGTCGCCTGCGGGGACGTCCCGCCGGACGCCATGGCCGTCGCGCCGTGCTGCCCCAGTCCGAACAGCGTGTGGAGCACGATCTGGCCCACCGCGAGCAGGGCCGCGATGCCCGGCAGGGACCGCTCGCGCCCGGCGAGCGGCGCCACGACGACGAGCGCCCCCAGGAAGGCGGCGCCCACGGTCCACAGCGGCACCGTGGCACAGGACGCCAGCGCGTGCCCGGCCGCGGCCAGCACGACGCAGACCGCGGCGAACACCGCGGCCCGCAGGACCCGGAGATCGCTTCCGGAACGCGCCGTGCGCGGGCGGGGAGCAGACATGGCGGGTTCATCATCCCACCGGCCCCCGACCCGCCGTGCGGCAGGCCCGGAAGAGGCCGGCGGAACGACCGGAAAGTCACCCTCCGGGCCGGGGCCTGCGCATACACCCACTCCGGCTCCCGCCGCGTCCGCCGATCGGGCCGGGGCGCGACGACGCCGTGCTTACCGCCGGGCACGGGCGGCAATAGGTAACGGTATGGCGAGCCGCGGCCGGGAGGCTGGAGCATGAGCATCTGGTGGTCACTCCATCTGCGGCGCGACGCTGCGAGCGTCCCGCTCGCCCGGCGGCTCCTCCTCGGCACGATGGAGACCGCGGGAGTCGACCCCGACGTCTCGTTCGACCTGTCCCTGGCCCTGAGCGAGGCCTGCGCGAACGCCGTCGAGCACGGGGGCCGCGACGGCTGCTCGGAGGGGTACCGCGTCACCGCCTACCTCGACGGGGAGAAGTGCCGCATCGAGGTGGCCGACGCCGGACCCGGTTTCCCGCCGGCCGGGCGGCGCACCCCGTTCCGCGCCGCGCACACCGAGGCGGAGCACGGCCGCGGCCTGTGCCTGATCCAGGAGCTCGCCGACCACGTCCAGATCGGCACCAAGCCGGGGCGGGGCGGCGCGGTGGTGAGCTTCGACAAGATGCTCAAATGGCGCCGGGGCGTGCCGCTGATGGCCGTGTAGGGCGCCACGGTGCCGGGCGGCGCCGGGCGCGCGCCGCCCCGGTTTCCCGCCCTGCCTCGGCCGGAACCGCACGGCCCGGAAGCGGGCCGGTCCCGGACCGCGCCCGCCGTGACCGCGCATTGGCTTCGGACCGCGCCCGCCGTGACCGCGCGCCGACTTCGGACCGCGCCCGCCGTGACCGCGCATTGGCTTCGGACCGCGTCTCTCGCGACCGCGCGCCGACTTCGAACCGCGCCCGCCGTGACCGCGCGCCGACCTCGGACCGCGCCTGCCGCGGCCACGCGCCGACCTCGACCGCGCGCCGGCCGCGCCCGAACCGTCGCGGAGCTGGGGCATGCGTCCCGGCACGCCGAGGGCCGGGCACCCCGCGGGTGCCCGGCCCTCGGCGTCGTATCAGCCCCCGGCCGTCAGCACGGCGCCCGAGGGGCCCCGTGGAGCGACCGGTTCAGCCCTTCAGGGACGCCATCCACGCCTCGACGTCGCCGGAGCGGCGCGGCAGGCCGGCCGACAGGTTCCGGTTGCCGTCCTCGGTGACCAGGATGTCGTCCTCGATGCGCACGCCGATGCCCCGGTACTCCTCGGGCACGGTCAGGTCGTCGGCCTGGAAGTACAGGCCGGGCTCGACGGTGAGCACCATGCCCGGCTCCAGCGTGCCGTCAACGTAGGTCTCGGTGCGCGCGGCGGCGCAGTCGTGGACGTCCATGCCGAGCATGTGACCGGTGCCGTGCAGCGTCCAGCGGCGCTGCAGGCCGAGCTCCAGCACCCGCTCGACCGGGCCCTCGACGAGGCCCCACTCGACGAGCTTCTCGGTGAGGACGCGCTGCGCGGCGTCGTGGAAGTCGCGGTACTTGGCGCCCGGCCTCACGGCCGCGATACCGGCCTCCTGGGCCTCGTACACGGCGTCGTAGACCTTCTTCTGGATCTCGCTGTAGCGGCCGCTCACCGGCAGTGTGCGCGTGACGTCGGCCGTGTACAGGGTGTGCGTCTCGACACCGGCGTCCAGCAGCAGCAGGTCGCCGGAGCGGACCGGGCCGTCGTTGCGTACCCAGTGCAGCGTGCAGGCGTGCGGTCCGGCGGCGGCGATCGTGCCGTAGCCGACGTCGTTGCCCTCCACCCGCGCGCGGAGGAAGAAGGTGCCCTCGATGTAGCGCTCGCTGGTGGCCTCGGCCTTGTCGAGGACCTTCACGACGTCCTCGAAGCCGCGCACGGTGGAGTCGACGGCCTTCTGCAGCTCGCCGATCTCGAACTCGTCCTTGACCATGCGCATCTCGGAGAGGAAGACGCGCAGTTCCTCGTCGCGCTCGGCGGTGACCTTGTCGGTCAGGGCCGCCTCGATGCCGGCGTCGTAGCCGCGCACGACGCGGACCGGGCCGGTCGCCTCGCGCAGCGCGTCGGGCAGTTCCCGCACGTCGGAGGCGGGGATGCCGTACAGCTTCCCGGCCTCGGTCAGGGAGTGCCGGCGGCCCACCCACAGCTCGCCCTGGCCGGAGAGCCAGAACTCGCCGTTCTCCCGGTCGGAGCGCGGCAGGAGGTAGAGCGTCGCCCGGTGACCGTCGGTGGTGGGCTCCAGGACCAGCACGCCGTCCTCGGTCTGGTTGCCGGTGAGGTACGCGTACTCGACGGAGGACCGGAAGGGGTACTCGGTGTCGTTGGAGCGGGTCTTCAGGTTGCCCGCGGGGATCACCAGGCGCTCACCGGGGAAGCGGGCGGAGACCGCGGCGCGGCGGGCGGCGGTCCGCTCCGCCTGGGCGACCGGCTCCAGGTCGCGCAGCTCGGTGTCGGCCCAGCCGGACTTCATGTTCTCGGCGAGCTCGTCGGACACGCCCGGGTACAGGCCGTTCTTGCGCTGCTTGATCGGCTCCTCCGAGTCGGCTTCCGGGGTCTCCGGGGTGAGCTCGTCGGCCACGGTCTTCCTCCTTGATACGGCACTGGACCACGCACCATCGTACGGTCGCGGGGCAAGGGGCCCCGGGGGCCCGAGGACCGCTCGCCGGACGCCGCGGCAGGCGCCGGGCCCCGGACGCGCGCCGGGTTCACGCCGGCGCGCGGCGGGCCCGCGTCACGGCCGGCGCCGAGCCCGTGCCTGGTGCAGGAAACGGCTCGCGCCTGTTCCCTGTCACGACCGGCATGCGCGAGCCGCCCCGCGTGGCGACCTGGCACCCGTGTGGCGAGCGGCACCCGCGACGGGCAGCCGCCGGCCCCGTCCCCGTGGCGACGGGCACCCGCGGCTCGCCCGCGACCAGCACCGGCCGGCCCCGCCCACGTGCCGACCGGGCACCCGCCACCTCGCCCGTGACCCACGCCCGTGACCCGGCATCGCGGGCGGGCACCGGGGCCCGCTCACGCCCCCGTCACTCGAAGCGCGCCGCCAGCAGCACGACGTCCTCCCCGCCGTCCGTCGCGTCCAGGCCGTCCGGCAGGACGGTGGCCAGGACGTGGTCGGCGACCGCCCCGGGGTCGCGGCGCAGCGGCCGGGGGACGCTCGCGGCCGCCGCGTGCAGCCGGGCGAAGGCGCGGTCCACGGAGTCGCCGGTGCGGTGCAGCAGCCCGTCGGTGTACAGCAGGACCGTCTCGCCCGCCTCGGCCTGGAACTCCGTGCTCGGCGCCTCCCAGCAGGCGAGCATTCCGAGCGGCGCGGACACGGACGTCTCCACGAACTCCGTGCGCCGCTCCCCGACGAGCAGCGGCGGGCTGTGGCCCGCGCCGGCCAGGGTGACCCGGCGCAGGGCGGGCTCGCAGTAGGCGAACAGGGCGGTGGCGGACCGGGCGGGCTCGGTGAGCCGCAGCAGCAGTTCGAGGTCGGACAGGACGGCGACGGGGTCCTCGCCCTCCATCACGGCGTACGCCCGCAGCGACGCGCGCAGCCGTGCCATCGTGGCGACCGCGGCGGGCCCGGACCCGGTGACCGAGCCGACCGCGAGGCCGAGTGCGGCGTCGGGCAGGGGCAGCGCGTCGTGCCAGTCGCCGCCGCCGCGCGGGCCGGTGCGGTGCCGGGCGGCGAGCTGGACGCCGGCCACCCGGGGCAGCCGGGAGGGCAGCAGCTCCTCGAACAGGGTGCTCACGCAGGCGCGCATGCGCTCCACCTCGAGCAGCCGCGCCAGGTGCTCGGTGGCGTGGCGGACGTACAGGCCGACGAGGTGGCGGGGGCGCTCGGCCGGCTCGGCGGGCTCGTCGTACAGCCACATCGCGGCGCCCAGCCGGCCGGCGGCGTCGGTGGACAGGGGGACCGCGTAGCTGGCGGCGTAGCCGAGGCGGGCGGCGACCTCGCGGTGGCGGGGGTCCAGTCCGTCCTCGGCGAACAGGTCGGGCCGCACGAGCTCGTCCTCGCCGCCCGGGAGGCCGGCGGGCGTGTCGAGGAGCGTGCCGTAGGGCATCGCGTCGCGCGGGACGGTCTCGAGGTGACCGAGGTCGGCGCGGCCGAGGCCCAGGCCGACGACGGTGTCGGGGCCGCGTCCGTCCTGCGGCTCCCACACGACGAGGCCGCGCCGGGCGCCCACGAGGGCGGCACCGGCGCGCAGCAGTTCCGTCAGGGCGGCGTCGAGTCCGTTCGTACGGGCCAGCCGCTCGGTGAGTTCGTGCAGGGTCGTGAGGTCGGAGACCCAGCCCGCGAGCTGGTCCTGCAGGGCGAGGCCCGGCGCGTTCGGCGGGTGCGGACAGGACGGGCCGCCGGGCGGGGCGGCCGCGGTCTCCGGGGAGGCGGGCGTGGGCGCGACAGTGTGTGCGGGGGCGGGGACCGGCGCATCGATTCCGGCCACTTTCGGAAGGTGGGGGGCGGTCATGGCGTCCGGCTTTCCGACCGGTGCTTAGTGCCCAGAAGCATCGCAAACCCCCATGTCCTTCTGCACCGCCGGCAGTGTCTCCACATGTACACGCACTCGTGAGGGGATGTCCAGCATTGTCCTGCCAGGATTCCTGGTGTCCATGAGGTCGGCGGGGTTGTCCGCCGAACCCCTTGCGGAAATGCGAAGTTGGCTTGAAACTGCCTCGGGTAACGGCTGATTGCGGTCGACTGGGTCTGCTCGACGGAGCGTCACAGCGGTCGTGACGGGTACGTACTCGGAGAAGTCCAGGGGTGGTTGAGGGTCACCCGGAACCTGGCGGCGGACCCGGGCGTCCCAGTCATCGACGACCGTGCCCCATCCTCCGCGGTGGCGGCGGAGAGCAGAACACACGACGGCAAAACGCCATGTTCCGCCACCCCGCGCCATGCCCGTGCTTCTGATAGATCCGGCAGGGACGGGGCACACGGGCAGCCAGGCTGCTGCGGAAGCCGGCCGAACGCGGCCCACAGGGGTTCCCCGCGCCTGACGGCGGGGGTGTGATGCGCCAACAGGTACGCACAGTGAAGTGATCGACACATGGTGTGATGTGACCCACGGTGTTGCCAGCGGTGCAACGGAAAGGAACGAGCGCTGATGCGCGAGATCCCCGGAAGGCGACGCAGGTTCCTGTCCCAGCGCGGCGACAGAAGTCCCGAGCCGATCGGCGCGGCCCTGACCTTCGCGACGGCCTGGCAGTGGCCCGTGCTCCCGGGCGTGGCACCGGACCCGCGGGGGCGTGCCCGCTGCGGCTGCCCCGACCCGGACTGTACGGTCCCCGGTGCGCACCCCTTCGATCCCGGCCTCCTCGCGGCCACCACGGACGGCCGCATGGTGCGCTGGTGGTGGACGAACCGGCCCACCGCCCCGATCATCCTGGCCACCGGCGGCAGGGCGCCCTGCGCGGTCAGCCTGCCGGCCCTGGCGGCCGCCCATGCCCTGGCCGCCCTGGACCGGATCGGCATGCGCCTCGGTCCGGTCGTCGCCTCGCCCTCGCGCTGGGCCCTGCTGGTGAAGCCGTACTCCATGGAGCAACTGGGCGAGCTGCTGTACGCCAAGGACTTCGTGCCCGGCTCCCTGCGCTTCCACGGCGAGGGCGGCTATCTCCCCCTGCCCCCCTCCGAGACCGGCGAGGGCGCGGTCCGCTGGGAGCGCGCGCCGCTGCCCGGCTCCCGCGCGCCCTGGGTGCCCGACGTCGAGGCCGTGGTGGACGCGGTGGTGGAGGCCCTCACCCGTACGGGTGTGAGCGCGCCCGAGATGTAGGGGCGCCGGGCGCGTGCCGGGCGGGGTGGCCGCCCGGGCTCGTTATCGTCCGGCCATGAACTGCCGTCTCCTCGCCCTGGCGGGCGCTGTCACGTGCGCCGTCGTGCTGCCGCTGGCAGTGGCGTCCGCGGGACCCGCGGGGAACGGGGGCCGTGCCGACGCGCGGCCCGCCGCACCGTCCCTGCCGGAGGCCGACGACAAGATGCCGTCCGCCGCGCCCTCCGCCTCCCCGCGGCTGCTCGGCCTGGGCCTGGCCACCGCGGCCCGCTGCGGTCCCGAGGCCTCCTCCCCGGGCGGAGTCCAGGCGCAGACCTGCGTGCTGACGCGAGGCGAGGACACCTGGGCACGCACGTACTACCGCAACACGACCGGCGAGGTCCTGGACGCCGCCCTGAGCCTGATGGGCCCCGGCGACCGCACCGTGGGCATGCACTGCCCGCCGGCCGAGGGCGACGAGCCGCTGGTGTGCGAGACGCCCCGGGAGCGCACCCGCGGGATGCCGACGGCGTACACGGCCGTGGCGGAGTTCTGGGCGCGCGGGGAGGCGGGGCCGCTGCTGCTGCGCTCCGGAAGCAACTCGTGAGCGGGAACGGGCCGCTGACGCGCGAACGCGTTCCGTGAGGGGCGGCGGCATGGAAAGACCCGGTTGCTGGCGACGGGGGATGCACCAGCAACCGGGCTACTGGAACGGTAACAAGAGATCGGCGGTTCGCAAATTCGGTCTCGGCTTTCCGGTCACCGGCGAGGCGGGCTTTCCGGTCACCGACTCGCTTGCGCCCCGCGGGAGTTGTGACGGCGGTCACCCCCCTGTGGCGGACGGGTCAGGCTGACCGGCCGGTCAGCCTGACCCGGCGTGTCAGCTGAGGGTGATCTGCCGGTTGGTCAGGCCGCCGCGGGCCCGGCGCTCCTCCGCGGTCAGCGGGGCGTCCGTGGCCAGGGCGTCGGCGAGGCGCTCGGCGAACTCGGCGGCCGGCTTCTCCACGTCGTCCGCGGAGACACCGCTCGGCAGGTCCCAGACGGGCACCGTCAGACCGTGGGCGCGGAAGGAGCCCACCAGGCGGGTGCCCTCACCGAGGTTCGAGGCGCCGGCCGCGTGCAGCCGCGCCAGGGCGTCCAGAAGCCGCTCCTCCGGGTGCGGCATGACCCAGCGCAGGTGGTTCTTCTCCGGCGTCTCGCACCAGTACGCTGCCTCCACGCCCCGCAGGCGCACGGTCGGGATGGCCGCGGCGTTGGCCCGCTCCAGGGAGGCGGCCACGTCCGGCGTCGCGTTGTCCGCGTCCGGCACCCAGAACTCGAAGCCCGTGTGCACGGCCGGCTCGAAGGCGGCCTCCGGGTCGAGCAGGTCCTGCAGCCGCGGACCGCCGGCCGGGGCGCGGCGGGCCTGCACCGGCGTGCCGGGCTCGGCCTCCAGCGCGCGCAGCAGGGTGTCGGCGAGGTCGCGGCTGATGTCGCCGGACGGCGTGTCGTTCTGCAGGCCGATCAGCACCGAGCCGTCCTCGCGGCGCAGCGCCGGCCAGGCCATCGGCAGCACCGTGGCCAGCGTGACGGACGGGACGCCCTCCGGCAGGCCCTCCCGCAGCGTCAGCCCGACCGTGGCGGCGGGGACCAGCTCGCGCAGCGCCACCCAGTCGCACTCGCCGGGCAGCCCCTCGAACGGGCGCTGCACCAGCTCGGTCACGGCGTGCGCGGCGGCACGGCCGTGGCAGGCCTTGTAGCGGCGGCCGCTGCCGCAGGGGCACGGCTCACGGGCGCCGACGACCGGGATCTCCCCGTCCGTGAGCTGCGGGCGCCTGGCCTTCGTCTGGGGTCGCTTCTTGGCCATCTGGGTGTCTCCCGGTTACGGCTCGTCTCGTACGGCGCGAGCCTAGCCGTTCGCGCCATGATCGACGGGACCCTGTGGACAACGCCGTGGGCGGCCCGCCGCAGGAGTACCGGAGCGGGTTACCGGGACCCCGGTGCCGCGACCGCCGGCCCCTGCGGACACCGGCGACGGGCCCGGTGGCGGGCGCGCCGGACACGCGGATCGGTGTGGTGGCCGGGCCCGGCGCCCCGCTCGTACCTGCGCCCCGGACGGCGCGGTGCCCGCGCGGGACCGCGTGCGCGGGTGGGCCGGGTCGTGCCGCGATCGCGCGCAGGACGGCGCGGCGCCGGTGCCGGTCGTGCCCGGGCCGGTTCAGTCCAGGTCGTCGAAGGCGTCCGCGAGGTCCAGCCCGGGCAGGGCGGAGACCCGCGGGGCCGTGATGCGCGAGGCGAAGTCGTCGCGCCGTTGCCCGGCGTCCGGGTCGTGCACGTCCTCGTGGACGACGACCCACACGGTCACCTCGCCGCGGACGTCGTCCCGTACGCCCCAGTCGTCGGCCAGCGCGGTGATGATGTTCAGTCCGCGGCCGCCGTGCGCGGTGACCGACGGAGTGGCGGGTGCGGGGCGGGTCGGGCCGCCGCCGTCCGTCACCTCGACGGTCAGCCGGCCGCCCTCGTCCACACGCCACGCGGCCCGGACGTCACCGTCGCCGGCCAGGGCGCCGCCCAGGGGCCGGCCGTGCTTGCAGGCATTGCTCAAGAGTTCGGAAAGGATCAGTACGGCGTCGTCGACGACCGATTCCGCCACGCCACCCCGGCGCAGCTGGGCGCGCATCCGGCGTCTCGCCTCCCCCACGCCCGCAGGGCCATGGGGTACGGCCATGCTCGACGACGTGGGCACCTCCTGTGCCACCACCAACGCCACCCCCGAGACCTCCTTCGCCCCACGCCACGGTGTGGATGCCCTTCCGGTCTGTACCGGAAACCGGCCCGATCCGGTCCGGCGACGCATTCGCCACAGGCGGACACGCACCGAACGCGCCGGAGCACTCCCTGTGACGGTTGGCTGATTTTCGCCGGTGTGGCCGAGATCGGAGGATGCTTCAGACGGACGTCCAGGTCAAGGGGTGCGGCCGATCAGCGGCCGAGCTGATGCAGGACCACGCGCGGACGGTTGGTGATGATGGCCTCGACGCCCAGGCCGAGGCAGAGGTCGACGTCCGCCGGCTCGTTCACGGTCCACACGTGCACCTGGTGCCCGGAGGCCTTCAGACGCTCGATGTAGGCCGGGTGGTTGCGCACTATCCGGATCGAGGGCCCCGCGATCCGGACACCCGCCGGCAGCCGCCCGTCCCGCAGCCGCGGCGAGACGAACTGCATGAGGTACACCGTCGGCAGCGTCGGCGAGGCCGCCCGCACCCGGTGCAGCGAGCGTGCCGAGAAGCTCATGATCCGCACCTGGGACTCGGCGGCCGAGGGCGGGGCGTCCAGGCCGAAACGCTTCAGCAGCTCCAGCAGCCGCTCCTCGACCTGCCCGGCCCAGCGCGTGGGGTGCTTGGTCTCGATGGCGAGCTCCACCCGTCGCCCGGCGTCGGCGACGAGTTCGAGCAGCCGCTCCAGGGTGAGCACCGAGGTGTCCTGGGGATCCTCGGGGCGGAACTCCCAGTCGGGCTCCTCCTCGCGGCCCCGCCACGGGGAGCGCGTCCGCCAGGACCCGAAGTCGAGCGCGGCGAGATCGGCGAGCTCCAGGGCCGACACCGCTCCCCGGCCGTTGGACGTACGGTTGACGCGGCGGTCGTGGACGCAGACGAGATGACCGTCCGCGGTGAGCCGCACGTCGCACTCGAGGGCGTCCGCTCCGTCCTCGATGGCCTTCCGGTAGGCGGCCAGCGTGTGCTCGGGCGCGTCCTCGGAGGCTCCGCGATGGGCGACGACTTGCGTGTGGTGCTGTCGTACGTGGGTCACCGCGTCATGGTGCCACCACGAAGGGGTAGGTGTGACCGCGGGCGGCCGTCGAGGATGTGTCCGTTTCGCGCGACATGGCTTGTATAAAGGGTGAGCCCGGACCCACAGCCACCGCTTATGGTGCTCTGACGGCCCATGGGAAAAGCTGACCGTATACACATGCCCGTGTGCACTGTGAGCGTGCCGCGTCGGTGGAACGCGTGACGAGCGCGCCGAGTGCGACCGACAACAACAGCCGTGGATCGAGGAGTAGAGCTGTGAGCACCGAGAACGAGGGCACTGCGGTCCCCCCGGCCCCGTCAGCACCTCCCGTGCCGGTGGACTCGCCCGCTGCTTCCCCGCAGGCGGCCGCAGCCCGGGGCGACGCGCCTCCGGCTCCCGCGGCCCCGCCGTACCCGCCCGGAGCGCCGGAGTACGGCCCGGCCCCGGCGTACCCCGGCGAGCAGGCCGCCCACATGTCGGCAGACCCGCACGGAGCGCCCGGCGCGTCCGGCCCGCAGGGACCCGGCGTTCCGGCCGACGGCTCCTGGCCGCCCCCGCCCCCCGGCACGCCCGCGTACGCGCACGGCGGCGGAGGGAACTCCGGCTGGGGTGCGGGCTGGGGCTCCCCGGCCGGGCAGCCCGCGTCGAAGCGCGGACGGGGCGGTCCGATCGCGGCCCTGCTGGTGGCCGCGCTGGTCGCCGGCGGGCTGGGCGGCGGTATCGGCTACACCCTCGCCAGGAACAACGACGTCGGCGGCTCCACCACCATCTCCGCCCCCGACTCGGGCGCCTCCCAGGTCAAGCGCAATTCCGCCTCGATCGCGGGCGTGGCCGCCAGGGCGCTGCCGAGCACGGTGACCATAGAGGCCGAGGGCACCAGCGGCCAGGGCGGCACCGGCACCGGCTTCGTCTTCGACAAGCAGGGCCACATCGTCACCAACAACCACGTGGTGGCCGAAGCGGTCGACGGCGGCAAGCTCTCCGCGACGTTCCCGGACGGCAAGAAGTACGACGCCGAGGTCGTCGGCCACGCCCAGGGCTACGACGTCGCGGTCATCAAGCTCAAGAACGCCCCCTCGGACCTCAAGCCGCTCGCTCTCGGCGATTCGGACAAGGTGGCCGTCGGCGACGAGACGATCGCCATCGGCGCGCCCTTCGGCCTGTCGAACACGGTGACGACGGGCATCATCAGCGCCATGAACCGCCCGGTGGCCTCCAGCGACGGCAGCTCGGCCAGCAAGGCGTCCTATATGAGCGCCCTGCAGACCGACGCCTCCATCAACCCCGGCAACTCCGGCGGCCCCCTCCTCGACGCGCGCGGAGCGGTCATCGGCATCAACTCCGCGATCCAGTCGACGGGCGGCGGCGGCTTCGGCGGCTCGGGCCAGTCCGGCTCGATCGGCCTGGGCTTCGCCATCCCGATCAACCAGGCCAAGTACGTCGCCCAGCAGCTGATCAAGAGCGGCAAGCCGGTCTACGCGAAGATCGGCGCCTCCGTCTCCCTGGAGGAGACCATGAACGGCGCGAAGATCACCGAGCAGGGCGTCGGCGGCGCCTCCCCGGTCGACGCCGGCGGCCCCGCCGCCAAGGCCGGCCTGAAGCCCGGCGACGTCATCATCAAGCTCGACGACCGCGTGATCGACTCCGGCCCGACCCTGATCGGCGAGATCTGGACCCACCAGCCCGGCGACAAGGTCACGATCACCTACGAGCGCGGCGGCAAGGAGCACACCACCGAGCTCACCCTGGGCTCCCGCGTCGGCGACAGCTGACCCCCCACGCGCGCCTGCCGACCCGTTAGTCTTGTCCCCGCGCCCGCCCGATCCGGCGCGGTGCGGGGAGGCGTGCCCGAGCGGCCGAAGGGAACGGTCTTGAAAACCGTCGTGGCAGCGATGTCACCGTGGGTTCAAATCCCACCGCCTCCGCGTTGAGCAGTAGGAGCGGCCCCTGACCAGGAGATACGGTCAGGGGCCGTTGTGCTGCCCGGAGTCCGCTCGCCGCCGTTCTTCCCCGCGGCTTCCCGCGGCTTCCCGTCGATCCCCGTGGTTCTCCGCAGGATCGGGCGCGGATGCGGGCACGGGCAGTGCACGGCCTTCCGCACAGCGGTTTTCCCGGCTCCTCCTGCGGCGCCGCGGGCCGTGCGATGCTTCCTCGGTTGCGTTTCGGTGGGGAGACGGCGGTCGGCGCCTACCGGCCGCTGCCCCTCCGGATCCTCGCTCCTGCACCCCTGCGACTGGGCGGTGACCTCGGACGACGGCCCCGCTCGCCCGCGCAAGGTGCGGCCGTGTCAGCGGTGGCCCGTCATGCGGGCCGCCGAGGCGATGGTGGCTCGGGCCTCGCGTTCGGTCAGACCGGTGTGCCGGGCGGCCTCCACGAGCGGTTCGGTGAGGGCCGGGCCGATTCCGTCCTCGTACGCCCGGCAGGCGGCCCAGTACAGGCGCGTGTTGCGCTGCCCCTCGTGGGCGCCGAGCACGAACTGCACCAGCCCCTGGCCGTGCCAGCCCGCCGGATCAAGTGCGGTGGGCCGGTGCGGTCCGCGGGGCGGTGGCAGCAGCAGCCTCAGCAGGGCCGGCGGGCAGGGTGCGGGCGCGAGGCGGGCGGTGCGGGGTGCGGTGGCGTACACCCCGTGGGCGGTGCGGGAGCCGGGGCCGACCAGGTAGCCGCCCGCCCCGCGGATGTCGATGCCGGGGGCCAGCCGCCCGGCGGAGTTGGGGACGACGACATGCGGCGGGCCGCTCAGCCAGAGGTGCCGGCCGCCGCTGGGGGTCACCACGACCACGGTCGGCGGGATGGTGAACAGGTGGCGCAGGGCGAGTTCCCGCAGGGCCGCCGGAGCGTCCGTGCCGCCCTTGACGTCGAGGTCGATCCCGATCAGGTGGTGGGGCGGCAGTCCGCAGGCGATGCCGTAGCCGGTGGCCCAGGGGGCGGCGGCGAACAGTTCGCGGATGCGTGCCGGGTCGGTGGAGGCGTCGTACACCCCGTGGCCGGGGCGGCCGCACTCCCCGTGGCAGGGCGCGGCGTCGGGGTCGTCGTGGTGGGGGGAGCGCAGGGCCGGGAGTTTCGTCCGGGACAGGGGGATGACGGCCAGTCCGCGGTCGGCGGCTGACAGCGCGTGCGCGAGGGCCAGCGTCGTGGCCTGCCGGTCGATGGTGGCCATGACTCCATCGTCGTACAGGCGTTCGAAAATGGGAAGAGGGGAGCTCGGGGTGCCCGCGCGTCGGGCAGGGATCGGCCGTCACGTGCGGGAACGGTTCGTCTCCTGGCGGCGCCGGACGCCTGAGGCGCTTCGGTGCGGCCGCGCCGGACGGGTCGGGCGGTGCGCCGGCGCGGCGGGCGGGGGTACGCCGCTGCCCGGTGCGTTCGACGGGTCGACCCAGGGGTGAACCCCTGAGGAGGCGCCGCCCCGGGTCCACCTGGAGGAGGTCGGGCCGCCCCCACCCCTACAACCTGAGGGGGACCCGGCTTCAGGACCTGCGGCCGATCCGCCGCGGCGGGTGCCGCTCATAGCGTGGGGCCATGACCCCACCCGTCTGCACCAGCGCGTCGAACGCCGCCGTACCGACGGCGCGGGCCCTGGCCTACCCGTCGTTCTCGTCGTACGTGAGAGCCCGGCAGCCGGTGCTCCTGCGCACCGCCCGGTCGCTGACCGCGAACCCGAGCGACGCGGAGGACCTGCTGCAGACCGCGCTGACCAAGACGTACGTGGCGTGGGGCCGGATCGAGGACCACCGCGCGCTCGACGGCTATGTGCGCCGTGCGCTGCTGAACACGCGCACGTCCCAGTGGCGCAAGCGCAAGGTCGACGAGTTCGTGTGCGAGGAACTGCCCGAACCGGACCCCGTGCCCGGCGCGGCCGACCCGGCCGAGCAGCAGGCGCTGCACGACGCCATGTGGCGGGCGATCATGAAGCTGCCCGCCCGGCAGCGGGCGATGGTCGTCCTCAGGTACTACGAGGACCTCTCCGAGGTGCAGACGGCAGAGGTCCTCGGGGTGTCCGTCGGGACGGTGAAGTCCGCGGTGTCGCGGGCGCTCGGCAAGCTGCGCGACGACCCCGAGCTGGGGCTCGAGTGCCGGTGACGCGGGAGCCCCGGCCCCGCGAAGGAGCGTTCCGTGCAGAACGTCACGTGATCGATCACCCGTCCCTAGTGACATACCGCGCGGTATGTGCGCAGAATCAGCGCAGCCCCCTTACCACCGCGTAGGCGACGCCGCCACGGGAGGACGCCGTGCTGAGCACCATGCAGGACGTACCGCTGCTGATCTCCAGGATCCTGACCCACGGGTCGACGATCCACGGGACATCGCAGGTGATCACCTGGACCGGTGACGGCGAGCCGCACCGCCGCTCCTTCGCCGAGGTCGGCGCCCGCGCCGCCCAGCTGGCACACGCCCTGCGCGAGGACCTCGGCGTCGCCGGCGACGAGCGGGTGGCCACCCTGATGTGGAACAACGCCGAGCACGTCGAGGCCTACTTCGCCATTCCGTCCATGGGCGCGGTGCTGCACACGCTCAACCTCCGCCTGCCCGCCGAGCAGCTGGCCTGGATCGTCAACCACGCTGCCGACCGGGTGGTCATCGCCAACGGTTCCCTGCTGCCGCTGCTCGCCCCGCTGCTGCCGCACCTGAAGACGGTCGAGCACGTCGTCGTCACCGGCCCGGGCGACCGCTCCCCGCTCGCGGGGGCCGCCGTCCAGGTGCACGAGTACGAGGAGCTCATCGCCGGCAGGCCGACCACGTACGACTGGCCCGAGCTGGACGAGCGCCAGGCCGCCTCCATGTGCTACACCTCCGGCACCACCGGGGACCCCAAGGGCGTCGTCTACAGCCACCGCTCGGTCTACCTGCACTCCATGCAGGTCAACATGACCCAGTCCATGGGCCTGACCGACCAGGACACCTCGCTCGTGGTCGTCCCCCAGTTCCACGTCAACGCCTGGGGCCTGCCGCACGCCACCTTCATGACCGGCGTCAACATGCTCATGCCGGACCGCTTCCTCCAGCCCGCCCCGCTCGCCGAGATGATCGAGCAGGAGCAGCCCACCCACGCCGCCGCCGTCCCCACCATCTGGCAGGGCCTGCTCGCCGAGCTGACCGCCCGGCCGCGGGACGTCACCTCCCTCACCCAGGTCACCATCGGCGGTTCGGCCTGTCCGCCCTCCCTCATGGAAGCCTTCGACAAGCTCGGCATGCGGGTCTGCCACGCCTGGGGCATGACGGAGACCTCCCCGCTCGGCACGGTCGCCCGCCCGCCGGCCCACGCCGTCGGCACGCAGGAGGAGTTCGCCTACCGGCTCACCCAGGGCCGCTTCCCGGCCGCCGTCGAGGCCCGCCTGACCGGGCCCGGCGGCGCACGCCTGCCCTGGGACGGCGAGTCCGCCGGCGAGCTGGAGGTCCGCGGCCCGTGGATCGCCGGCGCCTACTACAACGGCCCCGACGCCGAACCGCTGCGCCCCGCCGACAAGTTCAGCGAGGACGGCTGGCTGAAGACGGGCGACGTCGGCACCATCAGCCCCGACGGCTTCCTCACCCTCACCGACCGGGCCAAGGACGTCATCAAGTCGGGCGGCGAGTGGATCTCCTCCGTCGAGCTGGAGAACGCCCTGATGTCCCACCCGGCCGTCGCCGAGGCCGCCGTCGTCGCCGTCCCCGACGACAAGTGGGGCGAGCGCCCGCTGGCCACGGTCGTGCTGAAGGAGGGCGCCAGCGCCGACTTCCAGACCCTGCGGACCTTCCTCCTGGAGGAGGGACGGATCGCCAAGTGGCAGCTCCCGGAGCGCTGGACGGTGATCGAGGCGGTGCCGAAGACCAGCGTCGGCAAGTTCGACAAGAAGGTGCTGCGCAGGCAGTACGCGTCCGGCGAACTGGACGTCACCCAGCTGTAGCGGCACGGGCGCCGCGGCGCACTCGTGCCGGGCGCGGTACGGGCGCCGCGGCGCCCGTCGTCCGTGCCGGGTGGGGCGCGTCACCGCGGCGCCCGTCGTCCGTGCCGGGGTGGGCGTGGACGACGGCGCGGTGCACGTCCCTGCCGGGGGTGCGGCATGCACTCCTGACGCACGTCTGTGCCGGGAGCGGCATGGACGTCTCGGCGGCGCACACTTCTGTGCCGGATGTGGCAGGTACGCGTGGTGCCGGCCAGCGTCGGCCGGCACCGACGGCGTGGCGCAGCCGCCGGACGGCCGGCGGGGGACCGGACCCACCGAGGGCGGCCGGTGAAAAACCGGACCCGCCGAGGACGGGCGGCAGGGAGCCGGCCGTCCTCGGCGGGTCCGGTCGCTCAGTTGGTGCCGATCCGGGCCAGCAGGTCCACGATCCGGTCCTGCACCTCACCGCTGGTGGACCGCTCCGCGAGGAACAGCACCGTCTCGCCGGAGGCCAGCCGCGGCAGGTCGGCCGGATCGACGGCGGCCGTGTAGACGACGAGCGGGGTGCGGTTGAGCTGGCCGTTCGCGCGCAGCCAGTCGACGATCCCGGCCCGGCGCCGGTGCACCTGCATCAGGTCCATCACGACCAGGTTCGGCCGGAACTGCCCGGCCAGCGTCACCGCGTCGGCGTCGCTCGCCGCCCGCGCCACCTGCATCCCGCGCCGCTCCAGCGTCGCCGTCAGGGCCAGCGCGATCTCCGCGTGCTCCTCGATCAGCAGGACGCGCGGCGGGTGCTGCTCGCTGTCCCGCGGCGCCAGCGCCTTCAGCAGGACGGCCGGGTCGGCACCGTACGCCGCCTCGCGCGTCGCCTGCCCGAGTCCGGCCGTGACCAGCACCGGAACCTCCGCCGCGACCGCCGCCCGCCGCAGGGACTGCAGCGCGGTGCGCGTGATCGGCCCGGTCAGTGGGTCGACGAACAGCGCGGCCGGGAACGCGGCGATCTGCGCGTCCACCTCCTCGCGCGAGTGCACGATCACGGGCCGGTAGCCGCGGTCGCTCAGCGCCTGCTGCGTGTTCACGTCCGGCGCGGGCCACACCAGCAGCCGCCGGGGGTTGTCCAGCGGCTCCGGCGGCAGCTCGTCGTCCATCGGCTGCGGCCGCGGGGTGTCCGCGATCTCCACGGCGCCGCCCGGACCGTCGAGCGGCTCGGGTCCCTCGGCCGCGTTCACGTCCGGGGCTCCTATGGCGTACGACCGTCCGGCCCCCTCGGTGGCCGGTGCGAGCCGGGACTGTCCGGCCAGGGACGGCTGCGCCGGGGGCTGTTCGGCCGGCGGCTGCGGACGGGCGGCGCCGGGCCGCTGCTCCGCCTGCGCGGCGGCCGGGTCGGGCCGCGTGCCCAGCTTGCGGCGGCGGCCGGAACCGCCGGTCGCGTGGGGAGGCGGCGTGGCGGAACCCGGCTGCGGTGCCTGGGCCTGCGCGGCCTGCCGGCTGAACGGCACCCCCTGACCCAGCGTGCGCACGCTGATCGCCCGCCCCTGCGTGGAGGTGGGGTCGCCCGACGCGGCGGCCTCGGCGGGCAGCGGCTGGGCGGCACGGGTGGCACCGGCGGGCTGCCCGGCCGGCGGTGCGACCGGCTGCCCGGGCGCCGCGGCCTGCTCGGGCGGCAGCGGGGTGCCGGGCGCGGGCGTGGGAGTGCCCTGCGCCGGCGTGCCGGGGACCGGGCCGGCCGCGTTCGGCACGGGCACGGCCTGGGCCGGCGGGACGGGGACGCCGGGGGGCAGCGGAGTGCCGGGCACGGGCGGGGGCACCGGGGCGCCGGGTGCGTTCGGCGGGACGGGGCCCGCGGCGCCGTTCGGCGGTACGGGCGCGGGGGTGCCGTTGGGTGGTACGGGAGCACCTGCACCCGGCGCGCCGGGGGCGCCGGCGGTGTCGCCGGTGCCGGGCCACTGCTGCGGGAGGGGAGTGCCCGCGCCGGGCGCCGGCTGCGCGGCGGGAACGCCCGGGACGGGGACGCCCTGGGCGGGAGCCCCCTGCGCCGGGACGGGCCCGCCCTGGACGGCCTGGCCGGGGACGGCCTGCGCCGGTGCGGTGGGGACCTGCGCGGGCTGGGCCGCGCCCTGCCCGGGAAGCGGCTGGGCGGCGAGCGCCTGACCGGGAAGCGGCTGGGCGGCGAGCGCCTGACCGGGAGCGGGGGCGTTCGGCGCGGGAGCGGGACCGGCCCCCTGAGCGGGCAGCCCCTGCACCGGCGGAACCGGAACCGGAACGGAAACCGGCTGCTGCCCCGGCAGCTGCTGTGCCGGCACCGACTGCCCCGGTACCTGCGGCGCCACCACCGGCTGCCCCGGCGCCATTTGAACCGGGACGGGCTGGCCGGGAGTGGCCTGCGCCGGTACGGGGACGGGCTGGCCGGGAGTGGCCTGCGCCGGTACGGGGACGGGCTGGCCGGGAGTGGCCTGCGCCGGTACGGGGACGGGCTGGCCGGGAGTGGCCTGCGCCGGCACGGGGACGGGCTGGCCGGGAGTGGCCTGCGCCGGAACCGGGACGGGCTGGCCGGGAGTGGCCTGCGCCGGAACCGGGACCGGCTGGCCGGGAGTGGCCTGCGCCGGAACCGGAACCGGCTGGCCGGGAGCGATCTGCGCCGGCACGGGAACCGGCTGACCGGAGGCCGCCTGTCCGGGCGCCGGGACAGCCTGACCGGGAACCGGCACACCGGTCGGCGGCACGGCCTGCGTGGCGGGCACGGGCTGCCCCGCGGTGCCCTGCGCCGGGACGGCGGCCGCCATCTGGCCTTGCTGTCCCTGAGGAGCCTGACCTGCCGGCTGTCCTGGCGGGACCTGCCCCTGAGGCATCGGCTGCGCCTGCGGCATCTGCGGGCCCGGCGCGACCGGGCCGCCCTGCTGCGAAACGGCACCGCCCTGTCCGGGCACGGCGGGCTGCGCGGCGGAGCCCGCCACACCCTGCGCCCCGGTGCCCGCGGCGGGACCCGCCTGCGCGGGCACCGCGGCCACGCCGGGCGCCCCGGAGGGCTGGGCCACCGCGCGGCGACGACGCCCCGTCGGCGCGCTCGCCGGATGCGGCTGAGGCGGGGTGTGGTCGTCGGACTGGTCCTGGGGCACGGCGTCGTGCCGGCCGGCGTCGGCCACGGCGTCGACGGGGGCCGCCTGAGCCGGCACCTGCACCTGCACCGGCTGCCCGCCCTGGCCGGGCTGTCCCGGCTGCGCCTGCTCGGGGCCGGGGCCGGAGGGCCGGTCCGCCTCGGCGGGCGGCAGGGCGAAGACCGCACGGGGGGCCGCCTCCTGCGCGGCGGCCCGCTCGGTCGCCGCGGCGAGGGCACGCCGGCGGCGCCCCGTCGGCTGCGCGGCCTGCGCCCCGGAGCCGTCCGCCGCTTCCGGGGCGGCGGGGAGCGCGGCGGGCAGCGCGTGCGGCTCGCCGCCGTCGCGCCGGGCCCGCCGTCCGGTGGGTGCGGGCACGCCCTGCGGCGGCACGGTCCCGCCGAGGCCGGTGCCCGCCGCCGCGGTCCCCGCCGCGTGTTCGGCCGCCGTCACCACGGCCCCCTCGGCCACGCCCGCGTCGTCGGCGGGCCGCCCGCGCCGGCGTCCGGTGCCGCCGGAGCCGTCGGCACCCTGAGCCGGTACGGGCTCGGCCTCCTGGGCCGGACCGGCCGCGCGCCTCCTGCGCCGCCCGGTCGGAGCCGACTGCCCGTCCGGGGCGTCGCCCTCGCCGTCGCCCTCCAGGAACGCGTCGGTGGAGGCCCGCCGGGCCCGCCGCCGTCCGCGGGCCGAGGCCGGCTCGGGAACGTCGGCCTCCGCGGAGGCACCCTGCCCGGCGCCGGGTCCGGCGACCGCGGCCGGATCCGCACCGAATCCCTGGCCGTGGCCCTCTTCCTGGCCCTGATCCTGATCCGCGTCCTGTGCCTGCACGGGGCCGGGGGCGGCCGCCACGGCACCCGCGCCACCGCCGAGCGGCACCTCCAGGACGTACGCGTTGCCGCTCATCCCCGGCACTTCGTGCGTCTGCAGCACGCCACCGTGCGCCCGCACGATCCCGCGCACGATCGGCTCGTGCACCGGGTCTCCCCCGGTGTACGGTCCGCGCACCTCGATGCGCACCACCTCGCCGCGCTGCGCCGCCGCCACCACGACGGTGTTGTCCATGTAACCGCCCGCCGACACGGGCGCGTTACCGGTCGCGTCGACGCCGGCGACGTCCGCGACGAGGTGCGCCAGCGCGGTGGCGAGCCGCTGGGGATCGACCTCGGCCTCGATGGGCGGCGCGTGCACCGCGAACTGCACCCGCCCCGGGCCGACGAGCTCGACGGCCCCCTCCACACCGGCGGCGACGACCGCGTCGAGCATCACCTTCGTCCGGGTGATCTCCTCGCTGCCGGCGTCGAGACGCTGGTATCCGAGGACGTTGTCGATGAGGGTCGTGATCCGCGAGTAGCCGGCCGACAGGTGGTGCAGGACCTGGTTGGCCTCGGGCCACAGCTGTCCGGCGTCGTCGGCGGCGAGCGCGGCCAGCTCGCGGCGCAGCTCGTCCAGGGGGCCGCGCAGCGACCGTCCGAGCAGGGTCAGCAGTTGCTCGTGCCGGGCGGCCAGGGCCTCGTAGCGGTCCTTCTCCCGCTCGCCGAGCGCGGCGTACCGGTCCTCGTTCGCGGCGAGTTCCTCGGCGTGCCGTTCGGTGAGCTCCTCGATCTCGGTGGCGTGCTGCCGCCGCAGGTCGGCGAGTTCGGAGGCGTGTTCCCCGGCGAGCCGTTCCAGCTCCTCGGCGTGCTGCTTCTCGGCGTCGGTCTTCTCCTCGGCGAGCGCGTCGTAGGGACGCCGGTCGGTGAAGGTCATCACGGCGCCGACGAGCTGGTCCCCGTCGCGCACGGGCGCGGTGGTCAGGTCGACCGGCACCTTGTCGCCGCTCTTGGACCACAGCACCTGCCCGCGCACCCGGTGCTTGCGTCCGGAGCGCAGGGTGTCGGCGAGCGGCGACTCCTCGTACGGGAAGGGCGAGCCGTCGGCGCGGGAGTGCAGGACGAGGGTGTGCAGCTCGCGGCCCCCGAGCTCACCGGCCCGGTAGCCCAGTATCTGGGCGGCGGCGGGGTTGACGAGGACGATCCGCCCGTCGGTGTCGGTGCCGACGACGCCCTCCGACGCGGCGCGCAGGATCATCTCCGTCTGCCGCTGCGAACGCGCCAGCTCGGCCTCGGTGTCGACGGTGCCGGACAGGTCGCGCACGACCAGCATCAGCAGTTCGTCGCCGGTGTAGCCGTGGCCGTCGTAGGCCTGCTGGCCGTTCTCCAGGTTCGCGCTCGTGACCTCGACCGGGAACTCGGTGCCGTCGGTCCGCCGCGCCGTCATCCGGGTCGGCTTGGTCCGCGCCCGCGGATCGATGTGGTCGGGGCGCCGCATGGACCCCGGGATCAGTTTGGAGTCGAACTGCGGCAGCAGGTCGAGCAGCCCCCGCCCGACGAGGGCGGTCCCCGGCGCCTCGAAGGCCTCCAGGGCGATGGTGTTGGCGTTGACCACGGTCCCGTTGGCGTTGACCAGCACCAACGCGTCGGGGAGCGCGTCGAGTATGGCAGCGAGGCGAGCAGCGCCTCGGGATGGCCTGCTGCTCACGAGACGCTTCCTCCCTGTTACCGCACCTTGCCGACCGCGGGGGCCATCTTGCCAACCGGTCCCCGACGTGTCACGCGAGGGAGTCTATGCGCTGCGGCCGGCTCGCGACGCGGGATGAGGAGGAGGCCCCACGACGAAGTGACGGGCAAGGTGTGACCGTTCACCGCGTCCTCCCGGTGGGTTCCCCCTCTGCTTCGCAGGACCTTCGCGGGACCTTTACGGGCCGACTGCCGCGGCGGTCCCGGAGCCGTGCGCGCACCCCGTCACGCGCTCGCGGACGGCTGCCGGCAGGTCCGGGACGGGGACGCACGCACGGGCCGCATCCGCGCGCGGGCTCCGCGAGGGGACGTACGACGACGTCACGCACCGCGAGCCCGCGGACGGCTTCGGGGTCGTCCACGGCCGACCGGGGAGGCGTCTCCCCGCTCGGACCGCACGACCGGCCGGAGGCCAGGGGCGAGCGACCGGCCGCGGACCCCGGGGGCGACCGGCCGGCCGCGGAACCTGGGGCGGCGTCGGCCGGGGGCCCCGTGGCGGCGGCAGGGGCCCGCCGGGTCCAGGGCGTAGGCCCGCCCTGGACCCGGCGGGCCTACGCCCCCATGTCGGGCAGGAGCGGCACCAGCCGGTTCCAGCGGTCGATCTGGCAGCCGTTGCTCCGCTCGTACGTCGTGTCGACGGGGCGCCCGGACCACGTCCCGGTGACGTGGGCGGTGGCCGGTCCGCCGTACCTCATGGTGCACACGCTGCCCTCCGGCACCGGCGCGAAGGGGTCGCGGCCCCAGCGGGTGTTCCGGTCGAGCGCGTCGCAGGCTCCCCGCACGTCCGGGTGCCTGCCGCGGCCGGGACGGCAGTGCACCTCGTACGTCCCGTCCCGGCCCTGGCCGGCGTGCCGGACGGTAACCGTGAGGTGGTCGCCGGCCCGGTCGTCGTCACGCACGGGCGGGGGCGCGGCGGCGAGGGCTGCGGAGGGTACGGCGCACAGCGACGCGAGGGCGACGGCGGGGGCGGCGACGGCGAGGAGGAGGCGCCGCAGGGGCCCGCGCGCGGCGGCCCCGGGTGCGGGGGAGCTGACCTGGACCATGCCCGGACCAACGGCCGGCGCCCCGGAACGTTGCGCACGGGCGCCACGACGCGAAGGGCTTTGCCCTGCGGCCTGCCTGCCTAGTACCGTGGACGTCGATTGGTGACACCCCGCTCGACTGTGTCATCATCTGCACGCACCACTCGCGCGCCGGCGTGAGCGGTTGTGCTGGAGGCGTCGCCTAGTCCGGTCTATGGCGCCGCACTGCTAATGCGGTTTGGGCCTTAAAGCCCATCGAGGGTTCAAATCCCTCCGCCTCCGCGCCTGATCACCGAAGCCCCGGTCCCACGGACCGGGGCTTCGCTGCGTGTGCGTGTCCGGGACCTTTTGTGCGCTGCCGGGCCGGCCGCGACCGCCGCCGAGCCGCCCCGACTCCCCCGCCCACGAGTGTCCCCGTGACCACCCCGATGGGCGTTTCCGCAGCTCACAAGGGGCGTGCGGAACGGATTTCACATGACGGCGGCAGTCATGTAATGTTCTTCCTGTCGCCGCGAGCGGGCCGAAAGGACCGGGAGCGAAGACGAAAAACAGAACAAGCACTCGTAGCTTAACGGATAGAGCATCTGACTACGGATCAGAAGGTTGCAGGTTCGAATCCTGCCGAGTGCACACAGATCAGAGGCCCTGTGGATCACCCCACAGGGCCTCTGGCTTTTTCCTTGACGGCAGTGTTTGACGGCAACCGCGTCAGCCGGCGGGAGCGGGACCGATCAGACGGCTAGGAGGGCACCAGCCGCGCCGTCGTCAAAGCGGCCCGCCTACGACGGGCCGCGCGATGAGCGGCGGGGGCCGCCGGGGGTGGCCCGGTCTTCTGGTTGTGGGTCTACGGCTCAGCTCAGGGCTTTACCGACCTCGTGGATCGTGGGCCTGTCTTCGGGCGCCCGGCTGAGCATGGCGTCGATCAGTTCGCCCAGCTCGCCATGCACCTTCACAGGCCGGCGCTTGCCACTTGCGACAGCTCGCCTCTGCTCGGGGCGCGGTGCGTCGTCCGGGTACTCGACGGCCCGCCAGCCTGTGGCGGAAATGAGCAGGGACGCGCCGAGCGCATAGATGTCGGCTTCCTGCGTAGGCTCCGCCTCTCCGGTCGCAAGCACGCTGCGCGCGATCTCTGGCGCCTCGTAGTGGACGAGGCAGCCGCGGAACGGAAAGTCGTACCCTTCGGGGACGTGTCCGCCGCGTGCCAAGGCCAGGTCGATGAGGTGCGTGCGATCCGGGCCGACGATGAAGTGTGCGGGCTGCACGTCGCCGTGGGCCCAGCCCTTGCCGTGCAACTCGGCCAGCGCCTCTACACAGCCGAGGGCCGCACTGGTGTGAGGTTCCGTACGAGAGTCCGGCTCACGACAGGGCTTCCACAGCTCCTACAGGTCGGGCCCTTCGTGCCACGGCTGGAAGTTCCAGGTGCCCAGCTCCCATTCGCCGTACGCGAAGTCGTCGAGGCCGAGTCGGTACAGCACGGCCCCCTCGCGTGCGGGAGCGAGTGCCGTCCAGGGCTGGGCGGGCCAGTCGGCCGCAGCCTCGATCGGGTAACCGACCTTCGCGGCGTACTGCCCCCGATGGCTCTCGACCTCCCAGACCATCGAGCCGCGGCGATTGACGACCAGACGCTGAGCCTTGGGCATCAGTGCGTCGAGCACGACCATCGGCAGTTCAGGGGGTGTCCCGGACAACGTCTGTTCTCCTTCCGGGCGGCGCGGCCGACCCCGCGTCGAGGCCGGCCGCGTCGCTGGTGTCGTGTCGCTACGCCTGGCCGTACGGACGGCCGCAGTCCGCGTCGCACTGCGCGAGGTTCGCGCCGTCCACGGTCCAGAGGTCGTCGAAGACCATGAACCCGGCCGCCTTCATCGCGTGCGCGGACGCGACGACCTTCTTCGGGTCACGGGGCCCTCCGCCCGGCATGGGGTTGTGGTGGAGGAAGCGGCCGGCGTACCGGTCGCAGAGCGCGGCGTACTCCTTCGTGTGCAGGATGAGCGCGTGCAGACCGAGGTCCACGTCGTCGGACGGGACCATGGGGACGGTCGCGGTCGCGGCGGTCACCACGAAGGCCACCGCCTGGTCCGCGATCCGCTCGGCCCGTTCGCGGGACTGCCGGTTGTGGACGATCACGAAGTGGGTGAGGCTGTCGAACAGCTCTTGCTCTGGCACTTGCGCCCGCATCGGTCGCCGAGGCACGGCCTATGGCGACCGGGGGATGGAAGGCCGACCCCGAACGGGGAAGGGGGAGCCAGGGAAGGTGGCACCCCGTTCGGGGCGGCCGGTCTACTGGCTGGTGCCGAGGGCCATGCCGATCACCAGGCCACACGATCCGCTGATCATGATGATGAACAGGACCCCGGCATACCGGCCGATGGCGCGCATCACAGGCCGTCCCGGCTGTTGCCGTTCTTGATGGCCAGGCGGGCGCTCAGTTCTTCCCGCGCGGTCGGGGCCACCACGTTGTCCGGCAGGGCATCCCACTCGACGCCGCCGCCGACGGGCCTTACCTGCACCCGGGCGCCGACCTCGCCCATGACGACGCCGATACGTCCACTGGCAGTGTCCTTCGCCAGTTCCCCGATGCCTGGTCTGGTCTGCTGGTTGCTCGCCATGCGGACGAGCATCCTGCCGCTCATCAGGACGTCGGAACCTCCGACAAACCCCACTTCGGGACGTCCCGTGTCAGGTAGAACGTCCCTAGTGCCGTCCCCAGGTGTTAGGAGAGATTGGGATGCCGAACGAGGGCTTACGTGCTGCCATGGCGGCCGGCGGATGGACGTACGCCGCCCTTGCGGACAGGGTCGAAGTCGACCCCAAGTCCGTTGAAAGATGGGTCAACCTGGGGCGTACGCCGCGCCGAGCCACGGCCATGCTGGCAGCGGAAACACTAGGAGAAGACGTGCACGCTCTATGGCCCGCGCTCCGGCAGGCACGTCCTGCCCGCGCTGTCAGTCCGGAACTTGTGGCCCTCTACGACCAGCGGGCGGACATCCCCGTGTCCACCTTCGTGGACATGCTGAGCCAGGCGCGCGAGCACATCGACGTGCTGGTGTACGCCGCCGTCTTCCTGCACGAGGCGTACCCGCGGCTCAACGACTTGTTGCGAGAGCGAGCGGACGACGGGTGTGCGGTCCGTATCGCGATCGGCGACCCGGACAGTACACATGTCCAACAGCGCGGCGCGGAGGAGAGGTTCGGCCACGGGATCGAGTCCCGTTGCCGACTCGCCCTCATGCACTACCGCCCGCTTGCCGGGGTACTTGGCATCGAGGTGCGCACCCATGCCACCACGCTCTACAACTCGATCTATCGTGCGGATGACCAGGCACTGGTCAATGCGCATGTCTGGGGCGTGAACGCCTACGGCGCTCCCGTGTGGCATCTCCGGCGCAGCGGAAAAGGCGGCATGTTCGACACCTACGCCAGCAGCTTCGACGCGGTCTGGGAAAGCGCGACGCCGGTACGAGAAGGGTGACCATGGCACGGACCGAGTACTACGACGACCCAGCGGCACCTGAGCCGAACAGCCTGGTGGTCGCCGCGTCCGCCGTGGTCACCGATGACAAAGGGCGCGTACTCCTTCAGCGCCGCCGGGATAACGATCTGTGGGCGCTACCTGGCGGCGGCATGGAGATGACCGATTCACTCCCGGGAACGGCCGTCCGCGAGGTGAAGGAAGAAACCGGACTGAGCGTAGAGATCACCGGGCTCGTGGGCACGTACACCGACCCTCGCCACGTCATCGCCTACTCGGACGGTGAGGTGCGCAGGCAGTTCAACGTCTGCTTCACCGCCCGCGTGGTCGGGGGCCGGCTCGCCATCTCGGACGAGTCCACGGAGCTGCGGTTCGTCCAGCCGGGGGAGATCAATCAGCTGCCGATGCACCCCACGCAGCGGCTCCGGATCCGTCACTTCCTGGAACACCGTGAGCGTCCCTATCTTGGCTGATAGCACCGGCGACCCTGTCATAGATCGTCCCGTTACGGGAGAGGCGGCAAACCGTCGTCCGGCTCGGCCTCGCGCCGCTCGGGGGCCGGAGTTCCCGCCTGTCCCGGGATCGCCTAGGCTCCGCGTCGCGGCGATCGCGTACGCCGCGAGCCGGTGCCACTGTTCCGAGCTGACGGCAACCCTGACGGCAACGCCGGCACACAGAGAGCGCGCGTCCCGCCGGGTGTGCGCCGCGCACAGCCGCGCACAGGCCCGGCCGTTGTCAGTGCCGTTTCCTACAGTGAGGGCGATGGCACAGGTGTGGAGGTGTGCGGGGCTGCGGTGGGCGTCGTCCGGTCCCGAGCTGGAGTGGCACGGGGGGCGCAGGAGCGCGCTGCCCCGGGGGAAGCGGGTGGCGTTCGAGGTCGCGGACGGGGGGACACGGACGTGCCGGGGGGCGCGGGGACGCGCGTGTCCGGTGCGGGCGGTCGTGCCCGGGCGCAGCACGGGGGCGCGCTGCGAGGAGTGCGCGCGCCTCGACCGGGCGCACTCCGTGGCCGCCGACACGTTCGCGGACGACCCGCGGCCGTACCGCGTCTACCTGGCGTGGTTCGGCCCCGGCATGACCAAGGTCGGGATCACCGCGCTGGAACGGGGCACGGCGCGGCTGCTCGAACAGGGCGCCGTCTGCTTCAGCTGGCTCGGTGCCGGGCCGCTGATGGCCGCCCGGCGCTCCGAGGAACTGCTGCGCGCCGCGCTCCGGGTGCCCGACCGGATCCCGTACGCCGACAAGCGGGCCGTGCGGTCCGCGCTGCCAAAGACGGCGGCCGCCCGGGCCGCCGAGATCGAGGACCTGCACGCCCGGGCCGTGGCGCTCGGCGGCTGGCCGGAGTCGCTGGAGCGGGAGCCGTTCCGTCCCGTCGACCACGCGGAGGTGTTCGGCCTGGCCGGTCTGCCAGCCCCCGTCGGCCAGGTCGGCGAACTGGTCCCGGGCGGCGCCGTGAGCGGCGAGCTGGTCGCCGCCGCCGGTCCGGACCTGCACCTGGCGACCGACGGCGGAGTCGTCGTGCTGGACACCCGCCTGATGACCGGGTGGGAGCTGCGGCCTACGGTGGGCGGTGGTCTGAGCGTTCCGGTGTGCGGGTGCAGGGAGGCGGCGGGTGTGCAGGACGAGCTCTTCTGAGCGTATTGGGGAGGACGTCACCGGGGCCGAGCCGGCCGAGGTGCGGCGGTTCTGGCGGCGGCTCGGCGTGCCCGGCCTCGTCGACGTCCACACCCACTTCATGCCCGAGCGCGTACTGCGCAAGGTCTGGGACTACTTCGACGGGCTCGGCCCGCTCACCGGCGGCATCGAGTGGCCGATCGCCTACCGCGAGGAGGAGGCCCGACGGGTCGCGCTGCTGCGGGAGTTCGGGGTGCGCGCGTTCACCGCGATGCTCTACCCGCACAAGCCGGGCATGGCCCGGTGGCTGAACGGCTGGGCGGCCGACTTCGCCCGCCGGACGCCCGACTGCCTGCACACCTCCACCCTCTTCCCCGAGGAGGGCGTCGAGTCGTACGTGCGGGAAGCGGTCGAGGCGGGCGCCCGCGTCTTCAAGGCGCACGTCCAGGTGGGGGCGTACGACCCGGCCGACGCCGTTCTCGACCCGGCCTGGGGCCTGCTCGCCGACGCGGGGATCCCGGTCGTGATCCACTGCGGTTCGGGGCCGGCGCCCGGCCGGCACACCGGGCCCGGTCCGGTGGGGCGGGTGCTCGCCCGGCACCCCCGGCTGCGGCTGGTGGTCGCGCACCTCGGCATGCCGGAGTACGAGGACTTCCTCGGCCTCGCCGAGCGGTACGACGAGGTCCGGCTGGACACGACCATGGCGTTCACCGACTTCAGCGAGCGGCTCGCCCCGTTCCCCCGGCGCGCCCTGCCCCGGCTGGCCGGCCTCGGCGACCGGGTCCTGCTCGGCTCCGACTTCCCCAACATCCCCTACCGCTACGCCCACCAGCTGGACGCCCTGCGGGACCTCGGCCTCGGTGACGACTGGCTGCGCGCGGTGTGCCACGACAACGCGGCGCGGTTGTTCGCCCTGCCCGCCGGCGCCTGACGGCGGGTCAGCGGACGGGCCCCGGCGCGCCGTTCCCCGGCGTCCGCCGAGACGTCCCGTGCGGTTCTCAGCGAAATCACAGACGGGCGAAAGGGCCCTCTCAGAGGATGCCGACAAGGTGTCCGCCATGACCCCGACGTCGCCCAAGGGGCGCACCGAGCTGCTGAGGCCGGACGGGAGCCCCGTCCGGGTGCTGGTGGTGGACGACGAGCTGTCGATCACCGACCTGCTGTCCATGGCCCTGCGGTACGAGGGCTGGCGGATCCGCAGCGCGGGTGACGGGCAGGGCGCGCTCAGGGCCGCGCGCGAGTTCCGCCCGGACGCCGTCGTCCTGGACATGATGCTGCCGGACATGGACGGCCTGTCCGTCCTGGGGCGGCTTCGCCGCGAGCTCCCCGACGTCCCCGTCCTCTTCCTGACCGCCAAGGACGGCGTGGAGGACCGCATCGCCGGTCTCACCGCGGGCGGGGACGACTACGTCACCAAGCCGTTCAGCCTGGAGGAGGTCGTGGCGCGGTTGCGCGGGCTCGTCCGCCGCTCGGGCGCCGCCGACCGGCGCTCGGACGCCGTGCTCGTCGTCGGCGACCTCACCCTCGACGAGGACAGCCACGAGGTGTCCCGGGGCGGGGAGGACATCCACCTGACCGCCACCGAGTTCGAGCTGCTGCGCTTCCTGATGCGCAACCCGCGCCGGGTGCTCAGCAAGGCGCAGATCCTGGACCGGGTCTGGTCCTACGACTTCGGCGGGCAGGCCAACGTCGTCGAGCTGTACATCTCCTACCTCCGGCGGAAGATCGACGCCGGCCGCGAGCCGATGATCCACACCCGCCGCGGCGCCGGCTACCTGATCAAGCCCGCGACGCCGTGAGCGAGTGCCGGCGGCCGGGTCCGCGCGGGCGGTGGGCGGGAGGCCGCGCACCCTGCGGACACGGCTCGTCGCCGCCTCCGTGGTGCTGACCGCCGTCGTCTGCGCCGTCACCGGCACCGTGACCACGCCGGCGCTGCGCTCACACCTCTACGAGCATCTCGACGGCCGGCTCGGCGAGGTCGCGGCCCGCGCGGCGGGTGTGTTCGGGCCGCCCGACGGCCACCAGGGCGTCCTGGAACCGCCCCGGCAGCAGGCCGCGGAGATCGCGCACACGTGACGCCGCTGTGCCCCGTTATCTTCTTCGCGGTCCTGCAAGAGGGCCGCTGGCCTCCGGGCCCGGCATGACTGTTGCCCCCGTTATCTTCTTCGCGGTCCTGCAAGAGGGCCGCTGGCCTCCGGGCCCGGCATGACTGTTGCCCCCTGTCGAAGGGATGACCTGGGGGGTGG
>NZ_JBEYXZ010000010.1:0-78104 GCF_040645305.1 Streptomyces sp. NPDC046831
ACCGGTGGGACGCGGCGGGCCGGCTCGCCGGTCTGCTGCTGCCCGACGGCGGCGCCGTCGACATCGCGTACGACCCCGCGGGTGCCGTGGCGGGGCCCCCACCGGCTGGTGGGGGCCCTCTCCGCGTCTGCGGGGCCCTCCGGGTGCTCCGGTGGCCGGCCTGGTGTGCTCGCCCGGCCACGGGGCGGCCACGGCTCCCCGCCCACCGGAGACGAAGACGGCAGGCTCCACCCGCCGCGAGCGAACAGCGCGGGTCTCGCCTGGCGCCCGCGGCCGACCGCGCTCTCGTCCGCTGCGAGCGGACAGCGCGGGTCTCGCCCGCCGCGAGCGGCCGACCGCGCTCTCGTCCGCCGCGAGCGGGCAGACCCGGGGCTTGTCCGCCGCGAGCGGATGGGGAGGTCTCGCCGGCGGCGAGCGGGACGCTCACGTCCCGTCCGCCCGCGCGAAGCGCCCATGTCTCGCCTGGCGCCAGCAGGCGGAGGTCTCGCGTGCCGGGGGGCGCGGGGGCCGTTCGTCCGGCGCGAGCGGAGGGGGCGCCCGCACGGACGGGTGGCCCGGGCCGGGTGCGAGCGGAGGGAGCGCCCCGGCTCACCGTGCGCTGCGGACGCGGGTCCATCCCGTCCGGTGCCAGCGGACGGATCAGTCAGGCACTGCTCGCGCGAGCGGGTGGGGATGATCCCACCAGCCCGCGGGCGGGACGCCCACGTTCCGTCCGCGCGGACGTGGGTGCGGCTCGTCCGGCGTCAGCGGAGGCCGGGGGTCGTCCGCCGTCGGCGGGCAGCTCACGTGCCGGGTGCCGCGGGGGCGAGGGCCTCTCGTCCGGCGGGGGCGGAGTGGGCCGGTCATGCCCGGTGCGAGGCGGAGGCCGGGGCTCGCCCCGCTGCCCGGGCGGCTCGTGCCGCGGGCGGGTGGGCGGCGGGAGGGTTCAGACGACCTGGTGCAGCCAGCGCACCGGGGCGCCCTCGCCCGCGTAGCGGAAGGGTTCGAGCTCGTCGTCCCAGGGCTTGCCGAGCAGCTTGGAGAGCTCGGCCTCCAGGTCCGTCTCGCCGCGCTGGGAGCGGACCAGGGCCGCGCGCAGCCGGTCCTCGGGGATCAGGATGTCGCCGTGGATGCCGGTGACGGCGTGGAAGATGCCGAGGTCGGGGGTGCAGCTGTAGCGCTCGCCCTCGGCGGTGGGGCAGGGCTCGGCGGTCACCTCGAAGCGCAGCAGGTGCCAGCCGCGCAGCGCGGAGGCAAGCTTGGAGGCGGTGCCGGCCTGGCCCTGCCAGGAGAACTCCGCGCGCCAGGTGCCGGGCGCGGCGGGCTGCCGGATCCAGTCGAGGTTGACGCGTGTGCCGAGCACCCCGGCGATGGCCCACTCGACGTGCGGGCACAGCGCGCGCGGCGCGGAGTGCACGTACAGAACTCCACGTGTCGTCACCGGGACCTCCGGGCAGAGCGGGACATGGTGCGGGCTGGCGGACGGCTGTGGCGCTGGACCACGTGATGGCGAGGCTACCGTGAGACGGCGCAAGGAGTGTGACGTACCGTCGGTCCCGGTGCCGAGAAACGCCCCCCATTCACCCAGGGGGACGCTTGTGCGGGCGCGCGGCGCCCCTCCGGGCCGGGCCGGGAACCTCCGCGCGTTGTCATGGAGGGAGAGCACCTCACGACGACCGAGGGGATCGGGAGCGATGCACAAGGGAAGCCGGCGGACGCGGACCGCCGTGGCGGTCGTGGCGGCGTCCGTCCTGGCGACCGCGGGCTGTGACGCCTTCGGCCACGGCGGCCCCGGTTCCCGGGAGCCCGGCACCGGCACGTCGCGGCCCTCCCCCAGCCCGTCTCCGGTGTGGGACCGCAGTCCGGAGTCGATCGCCGCGGTCGGCGACTCCATCACGCGCGGGTTCGACGCCTGCGCGGTGCTGTCCGACTGTCCCGAGGCGTCGTGGGCGACGGGCAGCGACACCGGGGTGGACAGCCTGGCCCTGCGGCTGCTGGGGGCCGACGGGGCGGCCCGGCGCAGCTGGAACTACGCGGTGACCGGCGCCCGGATGGCCGACCTGACCGCCCAGGTGACCCGGGCCGTGGCGAAGCGGCCGCAGCTGGTGACGGTGATGGTGGGCGCCAACGACGCCTGCCGCACCTCCGCCGCCGCGATGACGCCGGTGGCGGACTTCCGCGCGCAGTTCCAGGAGGCGATGACGAGGCTGCGCAGGGCGCTGCCGAGGACGCAGGTGTACGTCTCCAGCGTGCCGAACCTGATGCGGCTGTGGTCCGAGGGCCGGACGAACCCGCTGGGCAGGCAGGTGTGGCGGCTGGGTATCTGCCCGTCGATGCTGGGCGACGCGGAGGCGCTCGACGCCGCGGCGACCGCGCGGCGCCGGACGGTGCAGACCCGGGTGGAGGCGTACAACGGGGTGCTGAAGGAGGTCTGCGTGAAGGACCGCCGGTGCCGCTTCGACAACAACGCCGTGTACGAGTACCGCTTCGGCACCGAGCAGCTCAGCCACTGGGACTGGTTCCACCCGAGCAGGAACGGCCAGGCGCGGCTGGCGGAGATCGCCTACCGCACGGTCACGGGGAGGACTCCGTGACGCCGTGACGCCGTGACGCGGTGACCTAGGGTTCCCCCATGACTGAACTGTTCGGCACACTTTCCGACGGCACCCCGGTCCACCGCTGGACGCTGGAGCGGGGCGGGGTACGGGTGCGGGTGCTGTCGTACGGCGGGATCGTGCAGTCCGTCGAGGTGCCGGACCGGGACGGGCGCCCGGCGGACGTGGTGCTGGGCTTCCCCGGTCTCGACGGCTACCTGGAGCACCCCGGGCCCTACCTCGGCGCCCTGGTCGGCCGGTACGCCAACCGGATCGCCGGCGGCCGCTTCCCGCTGGACGGCCGCACGTACGCGCTGGCGCGGAACGACGGGCCCCACTCGCTGCACGGCGGCGAACGCGGCTTCGACAAGCGGGTGTGGGACGTGACGCCGGTCGAGCACGGGCTGCGTCTGAGCCGGGTCAGTCCGCACGGCGAGGGGGGCTTCCCCGGCCGGCTGCGGGTCACGGTGACCTGCACGCTGGACGAGACCGGCGCGCTGCGCTTCGCCTACCAGGCGGTCACGGACGCGCCGACCGTCGTCAACCTGACCCACCACGGCTACTGGAACCTGGGCGGCGCGGGCTCGGGCGACGTCGGCGGGCACGAGCTGCGCCTGGCCGCCTCGAGGTGGACACCGGTCGGCGACGACCTGATCCCCGCCGGCTCGCCGGCGGGCGTGGCGGGCACCCGCTTCGACTTCCGGCAGCCGCGCAAGGTCGGCTCCGGCTACGACCACAACTTCGTGCTCGACGCGGGCGTGACGGACACGCCGGTGGAGGCTGCCGAGCTGTACGACCCGGTCTCGGGCCGCGTGCTGACGGTGGCGACGACCGAGCCCGGCATCCAGGTCTACACCGCCGACCAGCTCGGCGCGCCCTTCGCGCCCGGCGCGGGCATCGCGCTGGAGACCCAGCACTTCCCGGACTCCCCGAACCGGCCGGACTTCCCGAGCACCGAGCTGTGTCCCGGCGAGGTGTTCCGCTCGGAGACGGTCTACGGCTTCTCGGTGCGCTGAGCGGTCCCGTCCCGGCCGGTCCGCCGGTCCGTGACACCACGAGCCCCGGTCCGGGCGTCAGGACCCGGGCCGGGGCTTCCGTGGGATTCACGTCCCGGATCAGACGTTAATCGCCGTGGTGCCGCGGCGCGGGGTGATCGGGCGGATCGGGCCGACCTCGTACGAACCCTTCACATCCGCGGCGCGGGTCCGTCCCCGTCCACACCCGGGCCGTCTCCCGCCGGACGGCCCCGGCGCGCGAGCTGGACGGCGGGCGGCCGGTGGCAGGAGCCGGGCGTCACCGGCCGGCCCGTCGGCGAGGCGTGAGGTGGTCCCGGACCGAAGCGTGAGCGGGTCCCGGACCGAAGCGCGAGCCGGTCAGGCCGAAGCGCGAGCCGGAGGGCGTCAGCGGTGTCCGGCGCCGGGCGTCACCGGTCGGCCCGCTCCTTGTGGAGGTCCACGGCGGTGCCCTCGCCGGGCTCCTCGCCGAGCAGGTCGCGGGCCAGCAGAGTGGCTCCCGCCACCGCGCCGGGCATCAGGAAGACCGCCACGAACGGCACCAGGAACGCCAGGCCGAGCGGTGTGCCGAAGCCCCACACCAGCGCCTTGCGGGAGCGCAGGAGAGTGAGCCGCTCGCGCAGTTCGACCCCGCGCCGCTGGAGGGCCACGGCGGCGAGTTCCTCGGTGAGGAAGAAGCCGGTCACGAAGAGGCCGACCACCGGGACGACCGTCTGGCCGATGACCGGGAGGAACCCGAGGGCGAAGAGCAGGACGCCCCACAGCGCGGCCCGGATCAGGATGCGGAGGCTGTCGCGGGCCGAGATCCACAGCTCCCGCCAGAACGGCAGCCCCGACTCCGGCGCGGTGCCGTCGGCGGACACGTCACGGTCGACCCGCTCGGAGAGGCTCTCGTAGAAGGGCTGGCCGACCAGCAGGGTGACCGCGGTGAAGGTGAGGACGGCCAGGAGCAGGCCGAGGGCGAACAGGACGGCGGTGAGGAAAGCACGGAAGAGGCCGGACCACGGGCTGGCCCAGTCGTCGGCGAACGGGGTGGCCCAGGTGACGGCGCCCTCGCCCCACAGGCCGAGCGCGGTGAGCGCCGCCGCGTAGAGGACGAGGGTGATCAGACCGGGCAGCAGGCCGAACCCGTAGTGCCTGCCGTGCCGGGCCATCCACCGCTGCCCCTTGAGGAGATACCTGAAACCCGCCCCGAGATCGCGCATGGGGGAACTGTACCCAGGGCCTTCCGCCCGACTCGGGCCGGCTCGGGCCGCCGCGTCCGGTACGGCTGCGCCGCGCGGCCGGCGGCCGGGCCGCCCCGGGCCCGGCTGCCCTCACCCCCCGCCGCCGGAGAACTCCCGGCAGCAGGGAGGCGGGGGCCGCACCCCACGTCCAAGGGTGCGACCCCCGCCGTACGCAACGAGCGACGTCGGGCCACGTCACGGGGTCCGCCACGATTGGCCCACCGCGCGGCGCTCGCGGCGCTCCCGCACCGGGACACCGTCACCGAGGGGGGCGGGGCACCGGGAAGGTGCGGCCGCCTCCGCGGACCGGCCGGGCGCCGCGGTCAGAGCTTGACGATCATCTTTCCGGTGTTGTCGCCGCGCAGGACGCCGAGGAACGCCTCCAGCGTGTTCTCCACGCCCTCGACGACCGTCTCGCGGTACTTCAGCTCCCCGGAGCGCACCCAGGGGCCGACCTCCTGGACGAACTGCGGCTGCAGGTCGTAGTGGTCGCCCACGAGCAAGCCCTCGATCCGGCCGCGGGTCTGGATCAGCCGGGCCAGGTTCCGGGGGCCGGGGGCGGGCTCGGTGGCGTTGTAGACCGAGATCATGCCGCAGATCGCGATGCGGCCCCCCTGGTTCAGGGAGCCGATGGCCGCCTCCAGGTGGTCGCCGCCGACGTTGTCGAAGTACACGTCGACGCCGTCAGGGGCCGCGGCGCGCAGCTGCTCGCTCACCGGGCCGTTCTTGTAGTTGAAGGCGGCGTCGAAGCCGTACTCGTCGACGAGCAGCTCGACCTTCTCGTCGGAGCCGGCGGAGCCGATCACCCGCGAGGCGCCCTTGAGCCGGGCGATCTGGCCGACCTGGCTGCCCACGGCGCCGGCCGCGCCGGACACGAAGACGATGTCGCCCTCCTTGAAGGAGGCGGTCCGCAGCAGGCCCGCGTAGGCGGTGAGGCCTGTCATGCCGAGCACGCCGAGGTACGCCGACAGGGGCGCGGCCTCGGGGTCGACCTTGACGGCCTGCCGGGCGTCGACGGCGGCGTACTCGCGCCAGCCGCCGTAGTGCAGGACGTGGTCGCCGACGGCGATGTTCTCGGCGTTGGAGGCGACCACCTCGCCGACCGCGCCGCCCTGCATCGGCTTGTCCAGCTCGTACGGCGCCACGTAGGACTTGGCGGCGCTCATCCTGCCGCGCATATAGGGGTCCACCGAGAGGTACTCGTTGCGGACGAGGACCTGGCCGTCACCCGGCTGCGGAAGCTCCGACTCGACGAGGGCGAAGTCCTCGGGCTTCGGCCAGCCGACCGGGCGGCTGAGCAGGTGCCATGCGCGGTTGACGGCGGGAAGAGTGGGGCTGTCGGACATGCTGTGCGCCTTTCCTCCGGGGGACGGCGGTTACTTCAGTACCTGAAACAACGATGCCCCTGAATATTTCAGGTTGTCAAATAAACCGGTAGGCTGGGGAGCATGGCCGCTCCGCAGAAGACCCGTCGCCCCGACGCGCTGACCCTCGAGGTCGTCGAACTCATCGGGGACGTCGTGGCCCGGTTCCACGAGGACTACGAGGAGGCCGCAGCGGCGCACGCGCTCACCGGAGCACAGGCGCGCCTGCTCAGCCTGCTGTCCCTGGAGCCGCTGCCGATGCGGAGGCTGGCGCAGCGCCTGAAGTGCGAACCGTCGAACGTCACGGGCATCGTGGACCGGCTGGAGGCCCGGGGGCTGGTGGAGCGGCGGCCGGATCCCGCGGACCGCCGGGTGAAGGTGGCCGCGGCCACCGAGGAGGGCCGGCGGGTGGCCCGGGAGCTGCGCGAGGGCCTCCGCTTCGCCCGCGAGCCGCTGGCCGGGCTGTCCGACGAGGAACGGCGGGCCCTGCGCGGTCTGCTGCGGCGGATGCTGGACGCCTGACCCGGCCGGCGCGTGGCGCGCCGCGGGGTGCGGCCGCCGGGCCGCGGACGGCGCCCCGGCCAGGGGGTTCCGGCCCCGCAGCCGTGGCGCCCCTCCCGCGAGTTCGGCCGAGCGTGGGGAGCCGTGCCGAGCATGGGGAGCCGTGCCGGGCGTCGCGGACCCGGGCCGGTCCGGACGAAGTCCCTAGCTGCACCACCACAGGAAGCGGTCGCAGTGCTCCGTGGGGGTCGGCTCCGGAGTCGGCTCGGACGTCGGCGGGGGCGGCGGAGCGCTCGTCGGCTGGGGCTGCGGCGGTGGCTCCGGGTCCGAGGTGACCGGGGCGCCACCGGTGTCCGGTCCGGTGCTCGGCGCCTGCGGGGACTGCGGCGCCCCGCTCTCCTGCGCCTCCTCGTCGTCCTTCTCGTCCCGCGCGGAGGCCGAGGCCGACGGGGAGGACGACGCGTCCGGCGAGGCCGTGCCCGTGCTGCCACCCTTGCCGGGCGCGGCACCGGGGGCCCGCGACTCCTCGTCCTTCCCGGAGGGGGCCGAGCCGCCGTCCGCCGAGTCGTCCTCGGCCACGGCCGGCGTCGGGCTGGAGAAGACCGGCGCGTCCATCCCCAGCTCGGCGAGGCTCAGCCCGCCCGCGGCGAGCACGAAGCCGGCACTGATCAGCAGGACCCGGCGCCTGCGCCGGCGGTGGGCCGCGGCCTTGCGGTCGCGACGGCTCCCGGCCGCGCCCTCCACGCCGTCGGCGTCCTCCTCGACCCCGCCGCGCCCGCGCGACGGCGACCCGCGCCGCGCGGACCGCCTCCGCGGCCCGTCCGGTTCGCCGTCCGGGCCGCCGTCGTCGGAGCCGCTTCCCGGACCGCCGTCGCCGGGATCGTCGTCCCCACCGTCCGCCGCACCGCCGCCGGCGGGGCCGTGACCGTCGGGGTCCCCGGCCCGGTCCCGGCGGGCGCGGCCCTCGTGGCTTCCGGCGCCCGGGTGGCCGAGGTGACCTTCGTGATCGCCGGGACCGGCAGGCGCGGTGGGGGCGGCAGGCGTGGCGGGTGCGGCATGACCGTGGCCGCCGGTACCGGTCGGGCCGGCGTGGCCCTCGTGGCCGCCGGCGCTGTCCTGGCCGGCGTACCCCGCGTACGCGTCGGCCCCGCCGAGACCGCCGCCGTACTCCGCTCCAGGCCGGGCACTCGCGTGGCCGGCGTACTCCCGGTGCGACCCGATGCCCGCGTGCCCGGCGTACTCCCCCTGCGGCACGGCACCCGCGTGCCCGGCGTACTCCCCCTGCGGCACGGCACCCGCGTGCCCGGCGTACTCCCCCTGCGGCACGGCACCCGCGTGCCCGGCGTACTCGCCCTGCGCCCCGATGCCCGCGTGGCTCCCGTACTCACCCTGGTGACCGCCGTACGCCCCGTGCTCGTACACGCCGTGCGGCTCGTACGCCCCGTGGGCCTGGTGGCCGGCGGACGGCTGCGCCGGGACGCCCGCCCCGGCTCCCCGGCGCGGATCCGCCTCCTGTGCGTACGGGGGCGGCGCTTCGGCCGGTGCGCCGCACCCCGGGCAGGCGAGGGCGCCGTTGAGGTGCCGTCGGCACGGGTGGCAGTAGTCCATGACGCGGGAAGACTAAGTTCCGGCCGGGCAGCGTTCCTAGGGGACCCTGTGAAGGTTCTGTGGGGAGTCGAAAAAGCTCTCGAAAGGTCGGCCGAAACCGTTACGCGTCCGACCCATTGACACCCGCGGCGGCCCGTCCCTACTGTCACGCCAGCATTTCGAACATGTGACGAAATATCGAACAGGCTGAGGGGCAACTGCCGTGCGCATCACCGGAATCAGCACACACGTGGTCGGGACGCCGTGGCGCAACCTGACGTACGTACAGGTGCACACCGACGAGGGGATCACGGGAGTCGGCGAGACCCGGATGCTGGGCCGCACCGACGCGCTGATCGGCTACCTGCGGGAGGCCGAGGCCAACCACATCGCCGGGTCGGACCCGTTCGCGGTGGAGGACCTGGTCCGCCGGATGAAGTACGGCGACTACGGCCGCGCGGGCGAGATCGTCATGTCCGGCATCGCGGTGGTCGAGATGGCCTGCTGGGACATCAAGGGCAAGGTCCTCGGCGTGCCGGTGTGGCAGCTCCTGGGCGGCAAGGTCACCGACCGGGTCAAGGCGTACGCCAACGGCTGGTACACCACCGAGCGGAGCCCGGAGGCCTATCACAAGGCCGCGCAGAAGGTCGTCGCACGGGGTTACCGGGCGCTGAAGATCGACCCCTTCGGCACCGGCCACTTCGAGCTCGACCACGAGCAGACCCTGTACTCCGTCTCCCTCATCGAGGCCGTCCGGGACGCCATCGGCCCGGACACCGAGCTGATGCTGGAGATGCACGGCCGCTTCTCCCCCGCCACGGCCGTCCGGCTGGCCAGGGAGCTGGCCCCGTACCAGCCGGCCTGGCTGGAGGAGCCGGTCCCGCCGGAGAACCTCAAGGCCCTGAAGAAGGTGGCCGAGAAGGTGGACCTGCCGGTCGCCACCGGTGAGCGCATCCACGACCGGATCGAGTTCCGCGAGCTGTTCGAGAACCAGGCCGCGGACATCCTCCAGCCCGACGTCGGCCACCTCGGCGGCATCTGGGAGACCCGGAAGCTGGCCGCGACCGCCGAGACCCACTACATGCTCGTCGCCCCGCACAACGTCGGCGGCTCGGTGCTGACGGCCGCCAGCCTCCAGGTCGGCTTCACCTCCCCCAACTTCAAGATCCTGGAGCACTTCAACGACTTCGCCGACGCGGAGATCAAGAAGGTGGTCAAGGGCGCCCCGCAGGTCGTCGACGGCTACTTCCACCTCTCCGACGCGCCGGGCCTGGGCGTGGAGCTGGACACCGACGCGGCCGCCGAGTTCCCGCAGCAGCAGGCGCGGTTCGACCTGTGGGCCGAGGGCTGGGAGCAGCGCAGGCCGAAGGGCACCCGGTGAGCCGGGCCGTCCTGATCGAGGCGCCGGGCGCGCACCTCCTGGTCCCGCACGAGCCGCGCGAGCCCGGCCCCGGCGAGGCGCTGGTCGCCGTGCACGCGGTGGGGATCTGCGGCAGCGACCGGGAGGTCTACCAGGGCAACCGGCCGGAGGGGTACGTCCGTTACCCCCTCGTCCCGGGCCACGAGTGGTCGGGGACGGTCCGGGCGGTCGGTGCCGGGGTGCCCGCCGCCCTGGCCGGCCGGAAGGTCGTCGGGGAGGGCTTCCGCAACTGCCAGGTCTGCGACCGCTGCCGTGCGGGGGAGACGACCCTGTGCGGCGCCGGATACGAGGAGACCGGGTTCACCCAGCCCGGTGCGATGGCCGGCACGCTCACCCTGCCGGCCCGGCTGCTGCACGTCCTGCCGGACGACGCCGGCCTGACGGCCGCCGCCCTGCTGGAGCCGGCCGCCTGCGTCGCCGCCGCCGCGCTGAAGGCGGACGTGCGGCCGGGCGAGCGGGTCGCGGTCGTCGGCACCGGCACGCTCGGCATGTTCGCGGTGCAGTTCCTCCGGGCCGTCTCCCCGGCCGCCTTGCTGGTCGTCGGCACCAGCGACGACCGGGAGGCGCTGTCCCGGCGGTTCGGCGCCACCGACTTCCGCACCACGGACCGGCCCCTGCCCGGCGACCTCGACGTCGTGATCGAGGCCGCCGGGTCCGCGTCCGCCGCACGCACCGCCGCCTCCCTGCTCCGGCGCGGCGGGCGTCTGGTGCTCACGGGCATCCCGGCGCCGGGCGCGGACGGGCTCGACCCCACCGACCTGGTGGTGCGTCAGCTGGAGGTGCGCACCGTCTTCGGTGCGCCACCGGCCGCCTGGGCGTACACGGTGCGGGTGTTCGCGGCCGGACTGCTCGATCCGCTGCCACTGGTCACCCACGAACTGCCGCTCGCCGAGTTTTCCCGGGCCATCGCCCTGGCCGGGGCGGGCGACCCCGCGGTCGGCAAGGTGCTGCTCCGCCCCTGAAGCCCCGGGCCCAGGCCCGGTGCGGCACCGCCCGCCGACCGTTCCGTCGCCCGTGCTCCGGCCGGGTGCGCCGGCGCCGAGGGGCCGGGGCGCCCGCGGCGCGAGAGCGGCCGGCGCGGGGAGCACGAAGGGCGGGGGTCGCCGGCGCGGCGGCATCTGCCCAAAGCCCCCGGCGAACGGGCCGTCCCCACGGCGGCCGGTGCGGCACCCGCGCCCCGCGCGCGGTCCCGCACCGACGTACACCCCGAGCCGCGAACCTTGTCCGGAATATCGAACACTAAGGACAGCTTGTGACCCACGCTTCCGCCACGGCAGCCCGCAGGCCCGGTGAGCGGGCGCTCGCCGCACTGGGCCTGGGCGCTCCCGCCCTCGACCCCGCCGACGCCTCGCCCCACACCTTCCCGGGCGGCGGCCGCTGGCGCACCGAGATCCCCTCGTGCGAGGGCCCCGAGGCGCTGGCGGCGGTTCTGGAGGAGGCCGCACGGCTCGACGTGCCGATCCACCGGATCAGCCAGGGCAGCGGCGTGTGGATGCTGACCGACGCCGAGATCTCCGAGATGGTCGATGCCACCCGTGAACGCGCCGTCGAACTGTGCCTGTTCACCGGCCCGCGCGGCACCTGGGACATCGGCGGCTCGGTGCGCTCGGACTCACGCGGCGCGGGGCTGAGGGCCCGGGGCCACGACGCGGTCGCCGGCTGCGTCGAGGACGCCGTCCGGGCGACGGAGCTGGGCGTCAAGTGCCTGCTCGTCGCCGACGAGGGCGTGCTGTGGACGCTGCACCGGGCGCGCGGGACGGGCCTCATCCCCGCCGACACGACCCTGAAGGTCTCCGCGCTGATCGGTCCGGTGAACCCGGCGTCGTTCGCCGTCTACGAACACCTGGGCGCCGACTCCGTCAACGTGCCCAGCGACCTGACGCTCGATCACCTCACCGAAATACGGCGGGTTTCGGCCGCCCCCATGGACATGTACATCGAGGCCCCCGACGATCTCGGCGGTTACGTACGGATGTACGAGGTCGCCGAGCTGATCCGGCGCGGCGCACCGCTCTACCTGAAGTTCGGCCTGTCGAAGGCCCCCGGCCTCTACCCGTACGGGCACCACCTGCGGGAGGCGACCCTGGCCACGGCCAGGGAGCGGGTCCGGCGCGGCCGGCTCGCCCTGGACCTGCTCGCACGCCACGGCGCGGACGGCGGCATGGCGCCGCTCGGGTCCCGGCTGCCCGGCGGGCTGAGGCGGTTCGCCGTCCCGTCATAACGTTCCGGAAACTCGGCTTCACAGAAGCCCACACAGCCGCGCACAATCCCACACACCTCCTCTCGGCCCCACGCCCGGCACCACGCCCCAGCGACTGCGCACCTGAAGAACTCCCGACCGAGCCCTGCACCCACACGTCAAGGATGATGATCATGCGTAACCGCAGAGCCGCCCTCGCCGCCCTGGCCTCAGCCGCCTCCCTCGCCCTCACCCTGACCGCCTGCGGCCAGAACAGCGAGGGCGGCAGCAAGGGGGACGGCAAGGGCGCCAAGGGCGCGACCATCGGCATCGCGATGCCGACGAAGTCCTCCGAGCGCTGGATCGCCGACGGCAACAACGTCAAGAAGAACCTGGAGTCCAAGGGCTACAAGACCAAGCTGGTCTACGGCGAGGACGACCCGGACCAGCAGGTCTCGCAGGTCGAGAACCTGATCACGCAGGGCGTCAAGGCGCTGATCATCGCCGCCATCGACAACAAGTCCATGAACAACGTGCTGCAGCAGGCCAAGGACGCCGGCATCCCGGTGATCTCCTACGACCGCCTGATCCTCGGCACCCCGGACGTCGACTACTACGCCTCCTTCGACAACGAGAAGGTCGGCGAGCTGCAGGGCACCTACATCGTCGACAAGCTCGGTCTGAAGGCCGGCAAGAAGGGCCCGTTCAACATCGAGCTGTTCGCCGGCTCCAACGACGACAACAACACCCGCTACTTCTTCCAGGGCGCGATGAAGGTCCTGCAGCCCTACATCGACGGCAAGCAGCTCGTCGTCCGCTCGGGCCAAACCCGGCTCAACCAGGTCACCACCCTGCGCTGGGACGGCGGCACCGCCCAGAAGCGCATGGACGACATCCTGACCTCGTCCTACAAGTCCACCCGGGTCGACGCGGTCCTCTCGCCGTACGACGGCATCTCCATCGGCATCCTCTCGGCGCTGAAGTCGGACGACTACGGCTCCAAGGCCAAGCCGCTGCCGGTCGTCACCGGCCAGGACGCCGAGGTCGCCTCAGTGAAGTCGATCATCGCCGGCGAGCAGTCGATGACCGTCTACAAGGACACCCGCGAACTCGCCAAGGTGGCCTCGAACATGGTGGACGCCGTGCTGGACGGCAAGAAGCCCGAGGTCAACGACACCAAGACCTACGACAACGGCGCGAAGGTCGTGCCCGCCTACCTGCTCACGCCGGTCGCCGTCGACAAGGCCAACTACCAGGAGGCCGTCGTCGACTCCGGCTACCTCAAGGAAAGCGACCTCAAGTAACCGCCGGCACCCACTGATTGGAAGGCACGACCATGGCGGGACCCGTCCTGGAAATGCGCTCGATCGTCAAGACCTTTCCCGGTGTCAAGGCGCTGTCGGACGTCACCCTGACCGTCCGGCGGGGCGAGGTCCACGCCATCTGCGGGGAGAACGGCGCCGGCAAGTCGACCCTCATGAAGGTCCTCTCCGGCGTCCACCCGCACGGCACCTACGAGGGCGACATCCTCTTCGAGTCGGAGGTCTGCCGCTTCAGGGACATCCGGGCGAGCGAGCAGCGCGGCATCGTGATCATCCACCAGGAGCTGGCCCTGGTGCCCTACCTCTCCGTCGCGGAGAACATCTTCCTCGGCAACGAGCACGCCAGGCGCGGGCTCATCAACTGGAACGACACGCTCAGGCACGCCGGCGAGCTGCTGCGCCGGGTCGGGCTCGACGAGCACCCGGAGACCCGTGTCGCCGACATCGGCGTGGGCAAGCAGCAGCTGGTGGAGATCGCCAAGGCGCTGTCGAAGGAGGTCAAGCTGCTCATCCTCGACGAGCCGACCGCGGCGCTCAACGACGAGGACAGCGGCAAACTGCTGGACCTGATCCTGCAGTTGAAGGACCAGGGCATCACCTCGATCGTCATCTCCCACAAGCTCAACGAGATCCGCAGGGTCGCCGACTCGGTGACGATCCTCCGCGACGGACGCACCATCGAGACGCTCGACGTGAAGGCCCCGGAGACCACCGAGGACCGGATCATCAGCGGCATGGTCGGCCGCGACCTGGAGCACCGTTTCCCGGCGCGGACACCGCACCGGCCCGAGGAGGGCGCGGCCCCGGCCCTGGAGATCCGCAACTGGACCGTGCACCACCCGATCGACCAGCAGCGCAAGGTGGTCGACGACGTGTCGCTGCAGGTGCGGCGCGGCGAGATCGTCGGCATCGCGGGCCTCATGGGCGCCGGCCGCACCGAGCTGGCCATGAACGTCTTCGGGCGCGCCTACGGCCGCTACGCGGGCGGCACGGTGCTCAAGGACGGCCGGGAGATCCGCACCAGGACCGTCCCGGAGGCGGTCCGGCACGGCATCGCCTACGTCACCGAGGACCGCAAGCACTACGGCCTGAACCTCATCGACACCATCAACCGCAACATCTCGCTGACCGCGCTGGACAAGGTCGCCCGGCGCGGTGTGGTGGACGAGCACGCGGAGCGGCGGGTCGCCGAGGGCTTCCGCACGTCCATGAACATCAAGGCGCCGACCGTGTTCGAGCCGGTGGGCAAGCTGTCCGGCGGCAACCAGCAGAAGGTCGTCCTCAGCAAGTGGGTCTTCGCCGGTCCCGACGTGCTAATCCTCGACGAGCCCACGCGCGGCATCGACGTGGGCGCCAAGTACGAGATCTACACGGTCATCGACCAGCTGGCCGCCCAGGGCAAGGCGGTCGTCTTCATCTCCTCCGAGCTGCCCGAGCTGCTCGGCATGTGCGACCGCATCTACACGATGGCCGCGGGGCGGCTGACCGGTGAGTTCTCGCGGGCGGAGGCCTCGCAGGAGGCACTGATGCGGCAGATGACGAAGGACAAAGAGGTATCGCGATGAGCACGGAAGTCACCGACAAGACCCCGGCGGCCGCGCCGCCCGGCAGGGGCGGCGCGGGCACCGGCGGCGGTCTGCTGGAACTGGTGCTGGACGGCATGCGCCGCAACATGCGCCAGTACGGCATGCTGATCGCCCTCGGCCTGATCGTCGTCCTGTTCGCCGTGTGGACCGAGGGCGACCTGCTGCTGCCGCGCAACGTCTCCAACCTGGTGCTGCAGAACAGCTACATCCTGATCCTCGCGATCGGCATGATGCTCGTCATCATCGCGGGCCACATCGACCTGTCGGTGGGCTCGCTGACGGCGTTCGTCGGATCGATGGCCGCGGTGTTCATGGTCAGGAACGACCTGCCGTGGCCGCTCGCCGTGGTGCTGTGCCTGGCCGTGGGCGCGGTGGCCGGCGCCGTCCAGGGCTTCTTCATCGCCTACGGCGGCATACCGTCGTTCATCGTGACCCTGGCGGGCATGCTCATCTTCCGCGGGCTGACGGAGATCTTCCTCAAGGGCCAGACGCTCGGCCCCTTCCCGGACGGCCTGCAGAAGGTCGCCAACGGCTTCCTGCCGGAGGTGGGCCCGAAGACCAACTACCACAACCTCACCCTGCTGCTGGGGCTGGCGCTGATCGCGTTCGTGGTGTTCCAGGAGCTCCGCGACCGCAAGCGGCAGCAGGAGTTCGCCCTGGACGTGCCGCCCGCCCGCCTGTTCGCGCTGAAGCTGGTCGCGCTGGCCGCCGCCGTGCTGGTGGTCACGCTGCTGCTGGCCAGCTACAAGGGCGCCCCGATCGTCCTGCTGATCCTCGGCGTGCTGCTCGTCGGCTTCGGCTACGTGATGCGCAACGCCGTCATCGGCCGCCACATCTACGCCATCGGCGGCAACCTGCCCGCGGCCAAGCTGTCGGGCGTGAAGGACAAGAAGGTCACCTTCCTGGTCTTCCTGAACATGGGCATGCTCGCGGCCCTGGCGGGCCTGGTGTTCGCCGCCCGCTTCAACGCGGCCTCGCCCAAGGCCGGCCTGAACTTCGAGCTGGAGGCGATCGCGGCCTCGTTCATCGGCGGCGCGTCGATGAGCGGCGGCGTCGGCACCGTCCTCGGCGCGATCATCGGCGGTCTGGTCCTGGGCGTGCTGAACAACGGCATGAACCTCGTCGGCATCGGCACCGACTGGCAGCAGGTCATCAAGGGCCTGGTGCTGCTGGCGGCGGTCGGGTTCGACGTGTGGAACAAGCGCAAGGTCGGTTCGTAGGTCAGCTCGGGCCCCGCACGGACGGTGCGGGGCCCTTCCTCTCAGGGGAGCCGCAGTGGAAATGAGCAGACGAACGGTCATCGCGGGCGCGGCGGCCGCGGGTGTCACGGCCGCGACGGCGGGGACGGCGCACGCCGCCCCGGCAGGCAGGGGGAAGCCGGTGAAGGAGCTCTTCGGCACGCTCGCCGACGGCACCAGGGTGTACCGCTGGTCGATGGCCAACGGCGGCACCCGGATGAAGGTGCTGTCCTACGGCGGCATCGTGCAGTCCCTGGAGATCCCGGACCGGCACGGGCGGTACGCCAACGTCTCCCTCGGCTACGACGACCTCGACGCGTACGTCGCCGGCACCACCTTCTTCGGCGCGACCATCGGCCGCTACGGCAACCGCATCGCGAAGGGCCGCTTCACCCTGGACGGCACCACCCACCAGCTCTCCGTCAACGACGGCGAGAACAGCCTGCACGGCGGCGCCAGGGGCTTCAGCACCCGCGTCTTCGACGTCGAGCCGTTCACCCGGGGCACCGACGTCGGCCTGCACCTGTACTACACGAGCGCCGACGGCGAGATGGGCTACCCGGGCACCCTGCGCACGAAGGTGACCTTCACGCTGACCCGGCACGGCGACTGGCGCATCGACTACCGGGCCACCACCGACAGGCCGACGGTCGTCAACCTGACCAACCACACCTACTACAACCTCGCGGGCGAGGGCAGCGGCAGCATCCACGACCACGAACTGACGCTGCGCGCCTCCCGCTACACCCCCACCGGCTCCGGTCTCATCCCCACCGGCGAACTGGCGCGGGTGGCGGGCACCCCGTTCGACTTCCGTCGTGCCAAGCCCATCGGACGGGACATCCGCGCCGGGCACCCCCAGCTGATCACCGCCAAGGGCTTCGACCACAACTTCGTCCTCGACAAGGGCGTGACCGCCGGGCCCGAGCACGCCGCCACCCTGCGCGACCCGGAGTCGGGCCGCACGCTGAGCATCGCCACGGACCAGCCGGGCGTGCAGTTCTACTCGGGCAACTTCCTCGACGGCACGCTGGTCGGCCCCTCCGGCCGCACCTACCGGCAGGGCGACGGGCTGTGCCTGGAGACGCAGCACTTCCCGGACTCGCCGAACCAGCCGTCCTTCCCGTCGACCGTGCTGCGCCCCGGGCAGGTCTACCGCACGACGACGGTCCACTCCTTCGGTGCCTGACCGGACCCGGCGTACCGGGCCGTGCGCGTGAGTTGAACGGCCCGGTGGTCCCCTTCGTATGCATGGGTGGTCCGCGCCGCCCCGCGCGGGCCACCCCACAGACGACGGGTCCGGACGTCCCCGCCGGACCCGCCTCACACGGAGGTTCCATGGCCGGCAACGTCACCTCGCTGTTCCGCGGCACGGCGGCGCACAGCCCCTCGATGGCGGCGCTGACGCGGGAGGGCGGCGACGGGGCCGGGCCGGTGGACTTCTGCATCCCCTGCAACCCGTACTTCCCGACGCCGGACATGTTCGACGAGATGGCGGCCCGGCTGCGCGAGATCATCACCTACTACCCGAGCGGCGCGGACACCATCACCGCCGAGCTGTGCAGCCTGCTCCAGCTGCCGCCGCAGTGCGTCGCCATGGGCAACGGGTCGACCGAGCTGATCACCTGGATCGACCACCTGCTGGTCCGCGAGTCCCTCGCCGTGCCCGTCCCCACCTTCGGCCGCTGGACCGACCAGCCGATGGAGACCGGCAAGCGGGTCGACATGTTCCCGCTGCAGGAGGCCGGCGGCTTCGCCCTCGACCTCGCGCAGTACGCGGAGTTCATCCGGTCCCGCGGCTCCCGGGTCGCCGTGATCTGCAACCCCAACAACCCCGACGGGGGTTTCCTGCACCGGCAGCAGGTGGTGCAGTTCATGGACGCGATGGCCGATCGGGACCTCGTCGTGATCGACGAGTCGTTCCTGGAGTTCGCGGACGCGGAGGCCGAACCCAGCGTCGTCCAGGAGGCCATGCTGCGCCCCAACGTCGTCGTCCTGCGCAGCCTCGGCAAGAACTTCGGCCTGCACGGCATCCGCTTCGGCTACCTGGTCGCCAACCCGGCGCTGGCGGGCCGGGTCCGCTCGATGCTGCCGAAGTGGAACCTCAACTCCTTCGCCGAGCACGTGGTGTTCATGCTCAAGGAGCACGGCGCCGCGTACCAGCAGAGCCTGCAGCAGGTGCGCCGCGACCGGCTGGAGATGGCCAGCCACCTCTCCGCGCTGCCCGGCCTGACGGTCTATCCGTCGCAGGGCAACTTCCTCTTCGTGCGCCTCCCCGTGGGCGCCGAGGGCACCGTGGTCCGGGACCGGCTGCTCACCGAGCACCGGATCCTCGTCCGCGAGTGCGGCAACAAGATCGGTTCGTCCAGCCGCTTCCTGCGTCTCGTGGTGCGCCCCCAGGTGGACGTGCGTCGCCTGGTGTCCGGCCTGGAGTCGGTGCTCTACGGGACCGGGAGGGAAGCCGCCGTGCCCGAGCCGGGTGCCGGGACCACCTACAGCTCGGGTACGGCGGCCGTGGACCGGCTGATCAACGAGACGAACGGGGCGGGGACGCGGATGCCGGCCGCCCCGGCGGCGGGTGCGGGGGCGGGGCCCGCGGCCGCCCCGGCCCCTGGACCCGTCCCCGTCCCCGTCCCCGGCCCCGGCCCCGGCCCCGGCCCCGGCCCCGGCGTGCCGCTCCCCGCTCCCGTGCCGGCCGCGTCCGCGATACCCGCCGCGTCCGCCGCGCGGCCGGGCGGCGCGGGGATGCCGCTGTCGGCGGCGGCATCGGCCCTGCCCCAGCCCCCCGCCCCGGCCCCCACCCCGGCGCCCGTACCCGCTCCGGTCCCCACACCGGCTCCCGCCCCTGCTCCCGCTCCGGCGCAGCCCCTGGCCCCGGCCGCGTCACACCAGGTTCCCGCCCCGGCGCCGGTCCCGATGCCGGCACCGGTCCCGATGCCGGCGCCGGTGCCCGCCGCGGCGGCGGTCCCGGTGCCCTCTCCGGTGCCCGGCCCGGCGCCGGTGCCGATGTCGTCCCCGGTGCCCGCCGGGGCGGCGACCGGGCTCACCCCGCCGGGCGTCCCCGCCCGCGGCGGTCTCACGGCCGCCCAGGTGAGGGGCATGACCGCCCCCGGCGTCCCCGGCCTGGCCCCGGCCCCGGCGACCGGCTGGCCGGCCCCGCAGAGCTGGCCGGACGCGGCGGGAATGGGCCAGGCGGGCTGAGCGGGCCGGGCGAGGCGGGGATGGGCCAGGCTGGCTGACCGGGTGGCGCCAGGCCGTACCCGGCCCGGTTCGCGGCCGTCCCCTGGGCATCGTGCGTCCCGCGCCCGGCCGGTAGGTTGTGCGCCCCGTCGATGATCGACCGGGTGCGGCCGGGGGGCGGCCGGGGAGGGACTGGTTGTGGGCAAGCTGCCTGACGAGGCGCTCGCAGTACTCGGGCTGCCCGCGATGCCGGCCGCTTTCGGCGACCGCTCCGAGCCTCTGGCCGATGTTCCGGGTGCGCAGGTCGTGGAACGGCGGTCCTTCTTCCGCGCGATCAGGGAGTCGCTGGCCTCGGAGAGCACGGACGCCTCCGGCGGTGCGCTGCCCCCGTTGTCCTGACCGCATCGCCCGTCACGACCCGGTCGGCGGGCTCGTCACTGAGGCATCGGAGACGGCTCTCACGGACCGCACGGGCGAGCGGGCGTGATCGCCCAACGGTGCCCGCCGGGTTCCGTCGCGGAACGTCCTCGGCGGCCCGGGCGACCAGGGGCCGGGCGGCCTCAACCGGATGCCGTTGAGCCCGCCGGGGTTTCCCGTTGGCGTGCGCTGAGGCGCCAGTACGGCACCGGCAGGTCCACCTCGGCCCGCACGGTCTTGCCGGGTGCCCCGTGTTCGCGGGCCAGCACCTCCCAGCGGTCCGCGAGGGCGCCGACGACCGCCAGTCCGCGGCCGGTGTCGTCGAGGGGGCCGGCCGGCCGTACCTCACCCGGCTCCGGCGGCAGCGCACCGGCGCGGGGATCGGTCACCTCGACGCGGACGCTGCCCGTGACGAGCGAGAGCCGCAGCTCGAAGTCCCGCCCCGGCACCCGGCCGTGGGTCACCGCGTTGGCGGCCAGCTCCGCGACGACGGCCGCCACGGCGTCGGAGGGCGCGGAGGCCGGCGGGACTCCCCAGGTCTCCAGCTGACGCACGGCGAACCGGCGGGCGAGCCGGGCACCGCGCGGTGTCGCGCTGAGTCGCTGAGTGAACGTACGTACGGTAACCGGCGGTTCGGGGGTGGTGCGTGCTGTCATGGCTGGATACTGGCGCGCACGGAGGCCGCTCAACCAGGTCAGAGCCGCGTACGCTGTCGCGCCGTACGCGGTGACCGGCTGGACGATACCGGTTACGTTCTGTGACCATGGGTGCGGGAGGTGACCGACGGTGGTCGAAGGCACGGTGGGGACGGGCGGCGCGGGAGCGGGTGCGGGCGGGAGTGGGGAACCGGAGTCCTCGGACAGTCTGCGGACCTTCGGCGCGGTGGTGCAGGGACTCCGGGAACACGCGGGGCTGAGCCGGGAGGAGTTCGGCGAACTCGTGCGGTACTCCAGGCACACGGTCGCCTCGGTGGAGCTGGGCCGCCGCATGCCGGACCCGGCGTTCGTGGAACGGGCGGAGGAGGCGCTGGGCAACATGGGAGCGCTGCGTCGGGCGGCGGGGTGCCTGGCCCGGCAACCGGGGCTCGCGGCCTGGTTCCGGCAGTGGGCGCGCATGGAGACTTCGGCGATCAGTCTGTACACCTACGAGTGCCGGGTGATGCCGGGCCTTTTGCAGTCGGAGGCATACGCGCGGGCGGTATCGCTCAGTGTCCCGCCGATCCCGGATGATGAGCAGCTCGAAGAGCGGATCTCCGCGCGCCTGGCACGACAGGAGTTGCTGTCGACCCGGCGCAAGCCGCCGTGCGCTTTCAGCTTCATCGTGGAGCAGGCTGTGCTGGAGCGGCACACCGGTGGAGACGACGTCACTCACGAACTACTGGATCGTCTGCTGGACATGAGCGATCGCCACTGGAACGTTGAACTGCAGGTCATGCCGCTACGGCAGCCCGTGCATGCCGGGTTGGACGGCCCCGTGCAGCTACTGGAAACGCCGGAGAACCAGTGGTTCGCCTATTCGGAGGGGCAGAAGAACGGCCGCCTCATCTCGGACCGAAAAGAGATCAGTGTCCTCCATCAACGGTATGCAAAACTGCGCTCGCAGGCCCTGACCCCCGAAGACTCCCGAAGCCTGCTGACGCGAATGCGAGGAGCGCCATGAGCACGCCGGAACTGGCCTGGTTCAAGAGCAGCTACAGCAGTGGAAGTGAGGGGGACTGCGTCGAGGTTGCTTTCAGCTCGCGCAAGTCCACCCACAGCAGCGGCGGTGAGGGCGACTGCGTCGAGATCGCCGTCCGCCCCGCCGCCGTTCACGTCCGCGACTCGAAGGCCAGGCGGGGCCCGCGGCTCGTCCTCTCCCCCGCCGCCTGGGCCGGCTTCCTCGCGTACGGCGCGAACTAGGCGCCGGGCGCCGGTGAGGGCGGCCCGGCCGGTGCGGGTCGGGCGGGCCGCCGTTCGTGCGCGGGTCAGGACGCCGGGCACTCCTTCCACGCCAGGTGGTACACGGTGCTGATGTCCCCGTCGGTCGAGTCCATGGTCATGAAGCTGACCTTGCCGGGCGCGGACGTGCCCGCGCTGACCCGCAGTTCGGTGTTGATGTTGAAGTTGCGCAGGACGCCGCAGGGCGCCCAGACCAGCTGGGCCCAGTCGGTCTCGTCGGTGGCCTGCCAGTCGTCGTTGTAGGGGCCGCTGAGCGGGTGGTTCCTGATGGCGGTGCTCGGGGAGCCCTGGAAGTAGTACGACGCCCTCTGGGTGCCGCTCGCGCCCTGCTGGAGCGAGGCGAAGCCGCGGTAGTCGGCGCTGGCGATGGCGTAGCTGAAGCCCTGCGGGACGTGGACGACCAGGTTGAGCTGGCAGTTCTTGCGGAACGCCGTGGGGTCGGAGGTGCCGCCCGCCTGGGCGAGGTAGTCGCTGTAGGTCACGGTGAAGGCCGTGTTGTCCGGGGAGACGGCGACGGCGGCCGTCCCCTGCGGACAGCCGGAGCCGTTCACCGTGGCCACATCGATGACGATCTTGTCCGTGGGCGGGTCGTCGAAGACGGGGGACGGGTGCTGCGCGGGGAGCGCGGTGGTCAGGAGCGCGGCGATCGCGCCGCTCATGAGCAGTCCGCCGGTCATGGTTCTCCCATCCGTTCAAGGGCGTGCGGTGGGGGGTGCTGGGACGTTCCGGTTCGGTCAGGGTGCTCTTCGGTGCCGCGCCTATGTGTCATGGGCACGCCAAATCCGGTGGCGCATGCGCCCCCGGCCTGTGGAGAAACCATGAGGGGCCCGTGAAGGCCAGGAGCGGTCGCATCGTACGCGCGCACTGCGCGGCAGGCCAGGTCGGTCTCCGGCCATTCGGGCGGTCCTGGCGGTCCGCGGCCGTGGAGAATGGCCGGGCCCGCTCCCCGTAAGATCGCCCGGGAGGCAGACCCTTGGCGCTCAGCAGACGTACTTTCAGCGCCCTCGCCGGCACCGCCGCGCTCGGCTTCGCGCTGGGCGGCAGTGGCGGGCCGGGGGCGTCCTCGGCCTACGCCGCACGCGAGGTGCCCACGGGCCCGCCGCCCGCGCCGCCCCGCGCCGACGGCCGGCGGCACTCGGTCGAGTTCGACCGCCACTCCCTCGTCGTGGACGGCCGGCGGCTGGTCCTGTGGTCGGGCGAGATGCACCCCTTCCGGCTGCCCAGCCCCTCGCTGTGGCGGGACGTCCTGCAGAAGCTGCGCGCGCACGGCCACAACGCCGTCAGCGTTCCCGTGGCCTGGAACCACCACTCCCCCGCGCCGGGACGGTACGACTTCACCGGTGTGCGGGACCTGGACCTGTTCCTGCGCACGGCGGCCGAGACCGGCCTGTACGTCGTGCTGCGCCCCGGACCGTACATCGGCGCCGACGTCGACGGCGGCGGCCTCCCGGGCTGGCTCCGGGCCGCGCCCGGCACCACCGCCCGCACCGCCGACCCGGCCTACCTGGCGCACGTCGACGAGTGGCTGGGCGCCGTCGACGCCGTCGCCGTACGGCACCTGTTCACCTCGGGCCGGGGCACGGTGCTGCTCTACCGGCTGGAGGACGGGGCCGACGTCCGCGTCAACGAGCCGGCCGGCCGCGCCTACCTGGCACACCTGTACGGCCGGCTCCGCGCCGACGGCATCGACGTCCCCCTCTTCCACGCCGGCGCAGACCGCGGCCGCACCTGGATCCCCGGCTTCTCCGGCGCCGACGCCGGAAAGGGACCCGGTCTCCTCGCCGTGCGCGGGGCCGGCGCGGCCGATCCGTGGGGCGGGGCCCGGTTCGGGGGCAAGGGCTACGCCGAGGCGCGGCGCACCCACGACGCCGCGTACGAGCGGCGCACCGGACTCACCCGCCTCGCCCAAGGCGTCACCGTGCACGAGACCGGACCGGCCTTCGGCGGCACCTCCTGGGGCTGGCTGCCCGCGCCGGACGTCTACACGTCGTACGACCACGGGGCCGCCGTCGACGAGGCGCGCAGGCCCACCGGGAAGCTGGCGGCGGCGCACCAGATCGGGCACATGCTGCGGACCTTCCCCGACTTCCCCAAGCTGGAGCCGGCCGGGCACGTCGAGGTGGCCGGGCTGACGACGCATCACCTGACCAATCCGGACACGGGCGCCCACGTCCACGTCCTGCGCAACGACGGCGACCGGGACGTGGCGTCGACGATGCGTCTGGCCGGGCACGAGCTGCCGGTCACCGTGCCGGCCGGGGACGCCCAACTGGCCGTCACCCACCTCACGCTGGGGCGGCGGAAGGTGCGGTACTCCACCGCGCAGCCGATGCTGTGGACCCGGGCGGGGCGGCAGGACGTCGCCGTCTTCGTCGGCCGGCCCGGCGAGCTGGCGCACCTCGCCCTGGACTGCGCCGAGGAGCCGCTGGTGACGCGGCTGGACGCGGAGGCCGCGTTCGTCTACGACCTGGGCGTGCTGCGCGTGACGGCGCCGTTCGGCGAGCGGGGGCTGATCCGCGTCCTGGTCGAGGGCGACGGCGAGGACCGGCCGCTGCTGCTGCTGTTCGCCGACGACGCGACCTCGCTGCGCCTGTGGCCGTACGACACGCCGTCGGGCTCCCTGCTGGTCTACAGCCCGGCCGCGATGCTGCGCACCGCCGAGCTGCGCGGCTCGACGGTCCACCTCACCGGCGACACCCTGGGCGTGGGCCGGATGGAGGTGTGGGCGCCGCGCGGCATCGACCGCGTGACGTGGAACGGCAGCAAGGTGCCGGCCACGCCCAGCACGTCCACGAGTCTGCTCAGCGACGGCCCGCTGCCCGGTGCGCCGGACACCCCCGGGGTGAGCCTGCCCGCGCTCGGCGACTGGCGGATGCGGGTGGAGAACCCCGAGTCCGGGCCGGGCTTCGACGACTCCGCCTGGCGGGCGGCCGGCGGGACGGCGCCGGACGGCGCGGCACCGCCGTCCGGGGGGCAGCCGGTGCCGTCCGCCGACGACCACGGCTTCCCCTACGGGGACGTGTGGTACCGGGGCACGTTCACGGACGCCTCCGGCGTCGAGGCGGTGTCACTGTCCTACCGCACCGGCACCCAGGGCCTGCTGATGGCGTGGCTGGACGGCGACCCGCTGGGCACGCACCGCATGCCGGTGCCCGACGGGCGCACCCTGGACCGGAACACCTGGACGGACACGGCCGCCTTCCCGGTCGGCGAACGGCTGCGCACCCCGGGCAGGCACGTGCTGTCGGTGCTGGTCCGGCCGATGGCGCACGCCCAGGACGGCCCGGCGGAGGTCCCCCGGCGGGCGGCACGCGGGCTGACCTCGGTCGCCTTCACGGGGGCCGCGCCGAAGGTGAGCTGGCGGATCCAGGGCGCGACGGCACCCGACCCGGTGCGCGGGCCGCTGAACAACGGCGGCCTGTACGGCGAGCGGGAGGGCTGGCACCTGCCGGGCTTCCCGGACCGCGACTGGGAGTCCGTGCGCCTCCCGCGCGCGGAGCGGCGGCAGGGCGTGACCTGGTACCGGACCACCTTCGCCCTCGCCGTGCCGGCGGACACCGACGCCTCGGTCGGCCTGGTCCTCGACGACGAACCCCACCGTTCCTACCGCGTCCAGATCTTCCTGAACGGCTGGAACATGGGCCAGTACATCAACGACGTGGGCCCGCAGCACACCTTCGTCCTGCCCAACGGCATCCTGCGCACCCGCGGCACCAACACCCTGGCCCTGGCGGTCCTGTCGGAACTCGGCACGCTCTCGGGCCCGGGCCGGGTCCGCCTGGAGCTCCTGGACGCGGTGACGGGGGGCGTCCCGGTGACGCCGGTGCCGTCGCCGGGGCGGTGAGGGGCGGGACTCGCCGTCTTCCGGGACGTCCAGGGCTTTGGCAGTCCGGCCGTGTCGCGTACCGACGGGTTTCCAGGTCGGCGACGTGCTGCCGTACCCCTTCTCCTCGCGTCCGGTGTCGGGTCCGGTCGCCGTCAGCGTTGCCGTGAAGGACGACCGTCATTCGGCGCCAAGGATGCGGAGGCCGTGGTGGAGGCGGAAGTCCTCGTAGTCCTTGAGGTTGAGGGTGGCCAGCGGCAGATCGTAGGTGGGAGCGCAGGCGGCAATCCACATGTCGTTGGTCGGGCGGGGCCGGCCACGCTGTATCCCGGCAGCCGAAAGCCGTCCCCAGGTGGCGGCAACGGACTCGTCGCCTGGCAGGACGGGGATGTCGGCGAGCCAGTCGGCGAGTGCCTGACGGCTGCGGGCGCCCCAGTGGCGGATCTCCATCCACTTGGTCAGTTCGCCGTAGGTCACGAAGGTGATCAGCGGCTTGCGGCCGATGAGGCGGGTCGCGAGCGGCCCGGTGAGCTGGCGCTTGTGGGACAGGGAAGCGACGTCGGTGTCAAGGATGACGGGTTGCATGGGGCCTCAGGCAACGTCTCGATGGCGCTCGGCGTACGTGAAGGCGAGGAACTCTTCGAGTTCCTCGTCCGACTCGAACGTGTCGGCGGCGAGATCGTCCAGGGACCGGATCGGCTGGGTGTTCTTCGCTGCCAGCATCTCCTCGACCGACAGGCGCGGCCGGGGCGGCGGGTAACTGAAGTCCTCCGGTGCGGGCGTACTCATCAGGACCTCCACCAGGACGGGGACCGGCTCCGTGGCCCAGCATACGGGTGCCTGCACCTGCACACACCAAGGTTTCCCCACCGGTCAGGCTCCGAACACACGTGCCGCGAAGCCGTCCGTCAGGGCAAGCGCCGGCCATGGCTTGCGTAGGGCTGCCTGGTCGGCATCGAGACCGCGTCGCCTTGGCCGGGTTCCAGTGCCCGGCCGCGCCACAGTCCTTCCCCGCCGCACGGCCGTCGCCGGATCGCATGACGCGGACACATCCACACGCGTAGGCTCGGACGACCTGCCGTGGACAGGGCACGAGCCGGAGGGGAGAAGCGGATGGACGGGGCGGGCGGGCGCCGAGCCGCGGTCCGGGTCGCCGGGGCGCCGCCACGGCGCGGGGTGCCCGGGTCCCTCCTGCCCGCCGTCGCCGGGCCGGCGCCCCGCGGCGGGAGCGGAGGGGCGGCACGGTGACGCAGCTGCCCGGGCCGGCCGGGGTCTGCTGCCTCCTCGGTCCGGCCGTCGACCCCGGCCGTCTCGCGCCGGTCCCGGACGCGCGGCCGGTCCCGCTCGCGCTGGACCCGGCGGCGCTGGCCGACGCGTTCTCCATCTCCTTCTGGATCCCGACCGCGGTCCTGACCGCTGCGCTGGCCATCAAGCTGCCCACGATCATCCGGCTGTGGAAGGACCCCCTGCTGCGCGCGGTCGGCGGACTGCTGCTGCTGGCCTGCGGGGTGTTCACCTTCGTGGCGCCGTCGACGATCGCCTGGACCAACCGTGTCACGGGCGTGCCGAACATCTCGGCGCCGTGGGTGTACTCGCTGCTCACCGCGTTCTGCGGGTCCTGCCTGCTGCTGATCATCGCCTGGCGCAACGGCCTGTCGGACCGCTCGGCCGCGACCCGTCGCGCCATGCGCCGGGTCGTCTCGGTGTACTCGGGCGTGATCGTCGCGCTGTGGGTGCTGTTCGCCCTCGCGGACGTGCCCGTGGAGCGGCTGCGGGACCTGGACACGTACTACGCCAACACCCCGTTCATGCGCGAGGAGATCCTGCTCTACCTGCTCGCGCACTCGGTCGCCGTCCTCATCACCTCCCGGGTGATCTGGAACTGGGTCCGCACCGACGGGCTCGACGCCTGGCTGCGCGGGGGGCTGAAGTCCCTGGGGGCGGGCTACGGGCTGAACCTGATCTTCGACGCGCTCAAGCTCACCGCCGTCGTGGCCCGTTGGACCGGGCACGACCTGGACTGGCTGAGCACGGACCTCGCGCCGCCGGTCGCCTGCGTGTCAGCGATCCTCATCGCGATCGGCTTCATCGTGCCGCACGCCGGTCAGTACCTGCACGAGCGCTGGCGCGTCCGGCTCGCCCACCACGAACTGCGCCCGCTGTACCAGCTGATGCGGACCGTGGACGGCGGCGGGGTCCCCGCGCTGCTGCTGGCCAGCCCGGAGCTGCGGCTGACCCGGCGCGAGACGTTCATCCGCGACACGCTGCTGCCACTGGCCCGCCGCATCGACGAGGACCTGCGCGGGCGGGCGTACGACGCCGCGCTCGCCCTCGGTCACCCGTCCGGGGCGGCCAAGGCGCTGGCGGCGGCGGTGGCGATCCTGGACGCCGTCGAGGACCGCGCGCGGGCCCCGCAGGACGAGAGCGCCTCCGGCCCCGACACCACCGACCTGCTGCGGGAGATCGGCGCGGTGTCCCGGGCCCTGCGCCGCCGCGACCGCGTCGAGGCGGTGCGCGCCCGTGCGGGCCGGCCGGCGAAGAGCGTGCCGGTCCATGAATGAGCACGGCCCGGGGACCTTCCCCTCCCGTCGGCCCTCCGAGGATGATGGGGGCAGGCGTGGTCGGAGCACGGGGGAACAGGGTGCGTAGGAAAAGGGAGATGCGGCGCCTCGCCGACGCCCTCGTCGACTCCATGCGGGTGCCGGTGCCCGCCGACCCCGAGGCGCTGTTCGCCGCCCTGGTCGACTCCGTCAGCGCCTGGCGGGGACGCGAGGTCGTCGTCCGCCGGGAGGTCTTCCCGCCGCACACCGCCAGCGGGCTGTGGCTGGAGGGCGAGACGCAGGACGTGGTGGTCGTCGACCGGCGGGCCGCCGTGTGGCACCAGGTCGTGATCTTCTGCCACGAGGTGTGGCACATGAGGATGCGCGACGCCGGCCCCCCGTCCGCCGCGGACGCGGACGGCTCGCCCCGGCCCGTCGCGGCCCGCACCGACTTCAGCCTGGCCGACGAGCAGGAGGCCGACCTCTTCGGCATGCTGATGGGCCGCCGGCTGCGCGGCTGGCTCGAGGCCCCGGCCGGCTCCGTGCCCGCCGCCGGCGACGACGACCTCGCCGGGCGCATCGGTGCCGCGCTCAACTACCGCGGGACACGGGGACGATGAGCGGCGCGATCAACTACGTCAGCTGCGGTGTGCTCTGGCTGGGCCTGGGGATGAAGACCCCGGACCTGATGCGCCACCGGCACGACCCGTACCTGCGCGCCATCTGCGCGGTGCTGGGCCTGGCCGGCGTCTGCTTCTTCCTCGGCGCCCCGCCCACGGTGGGCGCGATCAACCGCCTCAGCGGTGTCCCGAACCTCGCCGCGCCGCTGACGTACGCCTCGATCACGGCCTACAGCGCCGCCTCCCAGGTGCTCATCGTCTACTGGCGGGGCGGGCCGCGCGTGCACCTGGTCGTGCGCCGCTGGATGCTGGCCTACGCGGTCGTGCTCGCCGGCATCACCGCCACCTTCTGCCTGGGCGACGCCCCGGTGGAGCGCCGCACCGACCTGGACACCTACTACGCGACGACGCCGTTCATCGCCGAGATGATCGTCCTGTACCTGGTCGGGCACCTGGCCGCCGTCTGCGTCACCACGGTGTCGTCCCTGCGCTGGGCCCGGGAGGTGCACGGCTGGCTCCGGGCGGGACTGGTGGTCCTGGGCCTGGGCACCCTGTGCAACGCCGGCTACAGCGTGACCAAGCTCGCCGCGGTGGCGGCCCGCTGGTGCGGGCGGGACTGGTCGGCGCTGGGCACCCGCGTCTCCCCGGCGGCCGCCGGGCTGGGCGCTCTGCTGACGGCCGTCGGCATCCTGGTGCCGCTGGCCGGCCCCCGGCTGGTGGAGGGGGCGCGCGCCTGGCGGACGTACGGCCGTCTGGCACCCCTGGAGCGCGCGCTGGACGACGTCCTCACCCGCCGCGCCCTGCGGCTGCCCAGGCCCCGCTGGGCCGCGCCCGCCACCCGGCTGATGTGGCGTCAGACCAGCATCCTCAACGCGCTGGGCTACCTGGACTCCCGTTTCGACCGCGCTCTGTACGGGCGGGTCCACGAGGCGGTCCTGGAGGCGACGGGCGACGCGGAGCGGGCCGCGGCCGCCGCGTGGGCGGCGGTCGTCGCCGAGGCCGGGCGGGCGGAGGCCGGAGGCGGTCCGGACGCCCCGCCCACCGGCGCGGCCGGCCGGCTGCCCGGTGCGGTGCCGGGTCCCGAGGCCCTGGTGCGCATCGCCGACGCGCTGGCCGCGTCCCCGTCCGCCCCGTCCGCCCGCGTCCGCAGCGGCACGGCCCCCACGGCCCCGCGGGGCACCGCGTGAACCGCACGCCGCCGGCGCGGCCGCCGCACCCTGCCGCACCCGGGGCCGGACGGGGGTGCCGGGCATGAGCCTCGTCGTCTACCTGGCGGCCCTGGTGTTCGCGCTGTCCGGCGTCGTGCTGCTGCGCCGGCCGCGCACCGCCGCGCGGAACCCGCTGACCGTCTCCACGTGCGTGGCGATCGCGCTCGGCACGCTGGTCTTCGTCTGCTCCGCGCCGCTGACCCTCGCCGCCGTCAACGACCTCACCGGTGTCCCGAACTTCGGCGCCCCGCTGACCTACGGCATGCTCTCCGCGTACAGCTGCTCCCTGCTCGTCCTGCTGATCCACTGGCGGGGCGGGCCGCCCGAGCGGGTCAGGAACCTGGCGCTGCGCAGCGTCGCCGTCTACGTCCCGCTGGTGCTGGCGATCGTGGTGCTGTTCGCGCTCGGCGACGCGCACACCGAGCGGCTCACCGACCTGGACACGTACTACGCCAACACGCCCTGCCTGCGCGAGATGATCGTGCTCTATCTGCTCGGGCACAGCGCCGCGACCGTGTCGATGTGCGTGCTGTGCGTGAAGTGGAGCCGCGAGGTCACCGGGCTGCTCAGGGCCGGGCTGCGGCTGATCATCCTGGGCGTGCTGCTCGACGTGGCGGGCTTCCAGGCGACCAAGTACGCGGCCGTGGCGGCGCGCTGGTCGGGTCACGACCTCGATGTGCTGTCCACGAAGGTGGCCCCGCCGATGGCCTCGCTCGGCGCCCTGCTGTGTTCCGCCGGCTTCGTGCTGCCGAGGCTGCTGCCCGCGCTCCTCGCGCAGTGGCAGAGCCTGCGCGACCACCGCAGGCTGGGACCGCTGTGGGCGCGGGTGCGCTTCGCCTCCACCGCGCCGGGGCCGCCCGCCTCCTGGTGGCGGCTCCCCCAGGAGCGGCTGCAGTGGCGGGAGGTGTCCATCCACGACGCCCTCCTCGCGCTGGCCCCCTACTTCGACGACCGGGTCCGCGAACGTGCCCGTGACGCCGCCCTGCGCCGGGGGCGCACCGCGCACCAGGCGCGGATCGCCGCCGAGGCGGCCATGCTCGCCGACGCGGCCCGGCGGGCCGCCGCCCGCGAGGCGCCCCTCGACACGCCGAGCGGCTACCGCCTGCACGCCACCGAGGTGCCCGGTGCGGACGGGCTGGTGGAACTGGCGGAGGCACTGGCCGGCACGACCGACGTCACCGCCGCCCGCAGCGGAGCGGTGCAGACCTCCCATGGCTGAGACCATGGCCGACTCCGAGGAGCCCCATGCCGCGTAGAGCTGTCGTCATCGGTGCCGGGCTGGCCGGCATGCTGGCCGCGGCGGCGCTGTCCGACGCCGTGGAGGAGGTGGTCGTGCTCGACCGGGACCACCTGCCCGACGGACCGGAGCACCGCAGGGGGCTCCCGCAGGGCCGCCACGCGCACCTGCTGATGGCCGGCGGGCTGGCCGCCATGGAGGACCTGCTGCCCGGGGCCGGCGTGCGCGGCCGGCTGCTCGCCGCGGGCGCGCGGGAGATACCGCTCGGCTCGGGCATGGTGGCCCTCACGCCCGAGGGGTGGTTCCGGCGCTGGCGCCACGACGGGCCTCGCATGATCACCTGCACCCGGGCGCTGCTGGACTGGACCGTCCGGCGGACGCTCCTCGACCGCACCGGGGCCGGGTTCCGCACGGGCCGCGTCCTCGGCCTGACCGGGACCCGGGGACGTGTGCGCGGGGTGCGGGTGGCGGACGCGCGCGGCGAGCACGACCTCGACGCGGACCTCGTCGTGGACGCGAGCGGCCGCGGGTCCCGCGTGGTCGCCTGGCTGGCCGAACTGGGGGTGACCGGGATCCGCGAGCGGACCGTCGACTCCGGCCTGGTCAACGCCACGCGCATCTACCGCACGCCGGCGGGTGCGGAGGACTTCCCGCTGACGATGGTGCAGGCCGATCCGTACGTCTCCCGGCCGGGGCGCAGCGGCATGGTCCTGCCCGTCGAGGGCGGCCGCTGGATGGTCAGCCTGGCCGGCACGCGCGGCGGCGAGCCGCCCACCGACCCCGACGGCTTCCTGCGGTACCTGCTCGACCTGCCGGATCCCATCGTGGGCCGCCTCGTCTCGGGCGCCGAGCCGCTGACCGACGTGCACGTCAGCCGCAGCACCAGCAACAGCCGGCGCCACCTGGAGAAGGCCCCGCACTGGCCGGAGGGGTTCGTCGTGCTCGGCGACGCGCTGGCCAGCTACAACCCCGCCTACGGGCAGGGCATGTCGGTGGCCGCGCTGGGCGCCCGGTGCCTGGCCCGGGAGCTGCGGCGCACCGGGCCGGCCGCGCCGGGCCTGGCCCGCCGGGTGCAGCGCGCGGCGGGCCGGTCGGTCGACGCGGCCTGGGCGGCGGCCGTCGGCCAGGACGTGTGGTACCCGGGCATCCGCGGCGGTCGGCCGGGCCCGGCCGACCGCCTCGTCACCGCCTACAGCCGGCGTCTGACACGGGCGGCCACCGGCTCCTACCGGGCGGCGGCGGCCCTGTGGGACGTCACCAGCCTGCTCACCGGCCCGGCCCGCCTGCTCCACCCGGTCACCGTCGTGGACGTCCTGAACGGCGCCCTGCTCCCTCCCCTGACCGGCGCCCCGCTCACCCCCGCCGAGCGGAAGATCCTGACGGAGCTGGACCGGACGGCGGGGTGAGCCGGGGCCGGGCACCCGGTGGGGCGGGGCGGACGGGGTGGGAGGCGGTCCGGGGGGCGAACCGCGCCGGAGACCCGACCGGCCGGAGGACGGGACCGGTAGGGGTGCCGGGCCGTCCGGAGACCCGACCGGCCGGACGCCGGACCGCCCGAGGCGCCGGGCCGGCAGGAGGCCGGTCAGCCGGCGAACGCGGGCTGCGGCAGCCCCCGCCCCGCGTCCGGGACCACCAGCAGGGAGCCCGCCAGCGGGTGCGGCGCGGACAGTCCCGTACGGGCCGTGGTGATGTACAGGTCGGTGAGGCCGGTTCCGCCGAACGCGCTGGAGGTGACGCGCGGGACCGGCAGCTCGACCACCCGGTCCAGCGCGCCGGCGGGCGTGTAGCGGCGGACCGCGCCGCCGTCCCACAGGGCCACCCACACGCATCCGTCGGCGTCGACGGTCAGCCCGTCCGGCGCGCCGGCGCCGTCCTCCAGCGACGCGAACTCCCGCCGGCCCGTCACGTGTTCGCCGTCGACGTCGAAGACGTCGATCCGCCGGGTCGGCGAGTCGACGTAGTACATCAGCCGGCCGTCGGGGCTGAAGCCGGTGCCGTTGCTCACCGCCACGTCGTCCAGCACGACCTCCACCGTGCCGTCACCGGTGAGCCGGGACAGCGTGCCGCCGCCCGGCGCCTCGTCGTAGCGCATCGTGCCGGCCCACAGGGCGCCGTCGGGCGCCACGGCGGCGTCGTTGCCGCGGCGGCCGGGGACCGGGTCGTGGTGCAGCCAGCGGAAGGCGCCGTCCGGGTCCGTCAGGCCCACGCCGTCCCGCAGGTTCAGCACCAGCCCGCCGCCCGCGCGCGGCGCCGCGGCACCCACGTGCTGCTCGGTCGTCCGGACCGTGCGGCGGCCCGAGGCCGGGTCGAAGGTGTGCACCCGGGAGCCCAGGATGTCGACCCAGATCAGCCGCCCGGCGGCCGGGTCCCACACCGGGCCCTCGCCGAGCCCGGCCGCAGCGCGTACCGCCACCTCGTACGGCGCCGTCATGCCGCGCTGCGGTGACCGAGGCGCTCCGACAGCTCGGCGGCGCCCTTCGCGGCGAGTTCCTCCAGCTCGGCGCGGCGCTCCTCGCTCCAGCGGATCATGGGCACGGAGATGGACAGCGCCGCGACCACCTGACCGGCGCGGTCGCGCACCGGGGCGGCCACGCAGCTGACGTCCGGGTTGGACTCGCGGTTCTCCACGGCGACGCCGCGCCGGCGGATCTCGGCGAGGGCCTCGCGCAGGGCGGCGGGATCGGTGATGCTGTTCGGCGTCATCGCGGTCAGCTCGGCCCCGTCGGGCAGGCGCGCGGCAAGTTCCCGCTCGGGCAGGGAGGCGAGCAGCATCTTGCCGACCGACGTGCAGTGGGCGGGCAGCCGGCGGCCGGCGGCGGACACCATGCGGACCGCGTGCGTGGAGTCGACCTTGGCGATGTAGATGACGTCGGTGTCCTCCAGGATCGCCACGTGCACGGTCTCGTCGCAGGTCTCGGCGACGGAACGCGCGACCTGCAGGCCCTCGGCGGCGAGGTCGAGCTGCTCCGCGTAGCGGCTGCCGAGCTGGTACGGGCGGACGCCGAGCCGGTAGCGGCCCGGCTGACCGGCCACCGGGACGATGTACTGGCGGGCGGCGAGCGTGGTGACCAGTTCGTGCACGGTGGTGCGCGGGAGCTGGAGCCTGCGCACGATGTCGGGGGCGGAGAGCGTGCCGTCCCCGTCGAGGAAGAGCTCGAGTATGTCGAGAGCCCGGGTCACGGCTGGTACGAGACGTCCCACGACCGGCCCCCTCTCTTGTTCCAGGCCTATGTTCGAGATTTCAACAGGCGACCGGCATGACGAACGGACAGGTTAGTCACCGCGGGGTGCGCGGGCAATGGCGTGGGCCGTGGAGGCTCCAGAGGCAGGCGCGCCCCGCGCGCACGGAACGACCCTGTCCGGAACCGCCGGGCCCGCCCCGCCCCCGCCCGGACTGAGCGAGGATGGACCGCATGCCCACCGCAAGGCGCCCCGGCGACCCCGACGGCCAGAACCACCCCGGCCATCCCGACCACCGCGGTCAGGCCGACCGCCCCGCTGCGGCGGACGGGCCGGGTGGTGCGGCCGGCGGCCCGGGACGGACCGGCGGTCCCGGCGGCCGGTCCGGCCGTCCCTTCGGTGCGCTCGGCTTCCAGCTGGTCCTGCTGCGCCGGATGGCCGACCACAACCCGGAGCTGGTCGACGACGCGCGCCGCACGCTGGGCGTCTCCCTCGCCGAGATGCGCGAGGCGAACAAGCGCTGGCAGGCGATGGTCCGCTCCCGGCGGCCGAGGTCCGCCGCCTCCCTGCCCGCCGGCCCCGACGGCTTGGGGGGCGCTCCCGTCCGCTCGGTGCTCGGCCGCCCCGAGACGGTGGCGCGGCGCACGGTCGGCGACGTGGAGTGCGAGGCGTGGCAGTGGCGGCTACCGCTCTGGCCCGACCTGCGCTTCGAGGTGCTGGCCGGACCGGGCGGCGTGGTGTGGAGCGGGTGGCTGGTCCGCGCCCCGGGCAGCCCCGCTCCCCCGCTGCGCACCGTCGAGGACCTCGTCCCCTGGTCCTGCACGGTCGACGAGGCCGCCCGCGCGTTCGCTCCCGCCCGCCCCCTGGAGGGCACCGCGCCCACCCGCCGGGGCCTCGCCTTCACGGCCCCCGACGCGCGGGGCGTACGGCGCCAGGTCGTCGCGGAGTTCACCTGGGGGCTGCTGCAGCGGACCCGGGTCGACGGATAGCGGCGGGGGCGGGACCGTCTCGGCCCGGGTCAAGGGATGACGCCGGGCTGGACGGCTTCTTGCCAGCGGGTGACGGCGGCCTGGACGACCGTTTCGGCCCGGGTCAGCGGTGACGGCGGCCTTGAGCGGCGTCCTGGCCGCCGCTGCCCGTGCCGGGACCGTGCTTGCCGTCCCGGGACCGCGGTGCCGGGACCGCCGGACCGGGCCGGGGCGGCCGATGCCGGGCCGGGGCGGCCGGTGCCGGGCCGGGACCGTGCTTGCCGTCCACCGTCCCGGGACCGCCGATGCCCTCCCGGGACCGCCGCTGCCGTGCCGGGACCGCCGAATGCCGCGCCGGGGCGGCCGGTGCCGGGCCGGGACCGTGCTTGCCGTCCACCGTCCCGGGACCGCCGATGCCCTCCCGAGACCGCCGATGCCCTCCCGGGACTGCCGGTGCCGTGCCGGGGCGGCCGGCTCGCGCTGCCTTCGGCCGCCCGCCGGTTCACGGTGTCCTCAGCCGGCCGGGACACCCCGGAGTGACGACCGCCTCACCCACGGCTCGTGAGGACTGGGGTAGGAACGGAGTGTCCTTCCCGCTCCGTCTCCGTGCTCAGCGTTTCCTGCTCCGTGCTCCGTGCTCCGTGCCCCGTGCTCCGTCTCCGGTTTTGGTTCCGGCGCTCCGTGCCCCTGGTCCCGTCGTCAGCTCCGCTCCCGAAGGAGTCCCTGCGTGTCCTCACTCTTCCCGGCCCTGCGGGGCAGCCCTGACGAGCAGGTCGCCCTGCGGTTCGGTGACCGGTCCCTGACGTACCGGGCGCTGGCGGCCGCCGTCGATGGCCTCGCCGCCCGCATCAGGGGCGCGGACCGCGTGGCCGTGTGGGCGACCCCGGCGCTGGAGACCGCCGTCGCGGTGGTGGCGGCGCTGGAGGCCGGTGTGCCCGCCGTGCCGCTCAACCCCAGGTCCGGGGAGAAGGAGCTCGGCCACGTCCTGTCCGACAGCGCGCCCGCGCTGCTGCTGGCCGCGCCCGGTGACGACGTGCCCGCCGCACTCGCCGGCCTGGCCCGCGTCGACGTCGACGTCGACGTGCACGGCACCGCCCTGCCCGGGCGCGACGTCGACGTGCACGGCACCGCCCTCGCCGGGCGCGACGCCGCCGGCCCGCACCGTGCGACCGCACCGCCCGGCAGCCTCGCGGCCGGCGAGGATCCCGCCCTGGTCGTCTACACGTCCGGGACCACGGGTCCGCCCAAGGGCGCCGTCATCCCGCGCCGGGCGCTCGCGGCCACCCTGGACGCGCTCGCCGACGCCTGGCAGTGGACCGGCGACGACGTGCTCGTGCACGGGCTGCCGCTGTTCCACGTGCACGGACTGGTGCTGGGCGTCCTCGGCCCGCTGCGGCGCGGCGGCTGCGTGCGGCACGTGGGACGGTTCACCCCGCAGGCCGTGGCGCGTGAGCTGGCCGGCGGGGCCACCATGCTCTTCGGCGTCCCGACCATGTACCACCGCATCGCGGAGGCGCTGGACGAGGACCCCGGCCTGGCCGGGGCGCTGGCCGGAGCGCGGCTGCTCGTCTCCGGTTCCGCCGCGCTGCCCGTGCACGACCACGAGCGGATCGCGGCCGCCACCGGGCGGCGGGTGATCGAGCGGTACGGCATGACGGAGACGCTGATGAACACCAGCGTGCGGGCGGACGGCGACCCGCGGCCGGGAACCGTCGGCGTGCCGCTGCCCGGGGTCGAGGTGCGGCTCGTGGAGGAGGACGGCACGCCGATCGGGGCGGACGACGGGGAGACGATCGGCGAGGTCCACGTGCGCGGGCCGAACCTGTTCACCGGCTACCTGAACCGGCCCGACGCGACGGCCGCCGCCTTCACCGCCGACGGCTTCTTCCGCACCGGCGACATGGCGGTCCGCGACCCCGACGGCTACGTCCGCATCGTCGGCCGCAAGGCGACGGACCTGATCAAGAGCGGCGGGTACAAGATCGGCGCCGGGGAGATCGAGAACGCGCTCCTCGAACACGCCGGGGTGCGCGAGGCCGCCGTGACCGGAGAGCCGGACGCCGACCTCGGCGAGCGCATCGTCGCCTGGGTCGTTCCGGCCGATCCGCAGTCGCCGCCCGGGGCCGGGGAACTGGCCGACCACGTCGCCCGCCGGCTCGCCCCGCACAAGCGGCCGCGTGTCGTCCACCTCCTGGACGCCCTGCCCCGCAACGACATGGGGAAGATCATGAAGCGGGCGCTGACGCATGACTGAGCGGCTCACGGCCCGGCAGACCGTCCGCCTCGTCACCGACGACTTCACCGAACTCCCGCACACCGAGCGCGAGTCGGCCCCCGACGGCCCGCTCGGCTGGCGGGACTACGACGCCTCGCGCGCCCGCGCCACCGCGCGCACCGGCGAGCGGGAGTCCGTGGTGTGCGGCACCGCCGGCATCGGGGGGATCCGTGCCGTGGTGGCCGCGTTCGAGTTCGGCTTCCTCGGCGGCTCCCTCGGGGAACGCACCGGCGACCGGCTGGTGTCGGCGTACAGCCACGCCCGTGCGCACCGCCTGCCGGTCGTGGCGCTCGTCGCCACCGGGGGCAGCCGCATGCAGGAGGGCATGCTCGCGCTGACCCAGCTCCAGCGCGTGGCCCGGCAGATGGTGCTGACCCGCGAAGCGGGCCTGCCCCAGCTCGCGGTGGTGCGGGACCCGACGACCGGCGGCGGCTGGGCGACGCTCGGGGCGGGGGCCGACGTGACGCTCGCCCTGCCGGGTGCCCAGGTCGGCTTCGCGGGGTCGCGGGTACGGCCGCCCGGCGCCGACCCGGCCGCGTACACCGCCGAGGCGCAGGTCGCCGCGGGCTCGGCGGACGCGGTGGTCGGTCCGGGGGAACTGCGCGGGAGTCTGGAGCTGTGGCTGCGCCTGCTCACACGGCCCTCGGCCGCCGCCGCTCCCCCGCCGCACGCGCTGCCCCCGGCAGGCCCGCTGTCCGGCGGTACCCCGCCGATCGGGGGCGCGCCGCCCCGCGGCTCCTCCGCCGTGCTGCCCGCCAGTGGCTGGGAGGCGGTCCTGCGCGCCCGCTCCCCCGCCCGGCCGCGCGCCGAGCGCTACCTGGACGCCTACTTCACCCGGCGGGCGGCCCTCGGCGGCGACCGCTGCGGCGGCAGGGACGACGGCATGCTCTGCGGGTTCGGCGAGCACGGGGGCCGGACGGTCGCCTACGCCGCCCAGACCGGGACCGCGACCCGTCCTGCCGGCTACCGTACGGCCGCCCGGCTGGTCCGGCTCGCGGACCGGCTCGGGATCCCGGTGCTGACGCTGGTGGACACGCCGGGCGCGGCCAACGACGCCGAGGCGGAACGGCAGGGCGTGGGCCCCGCGATCGCCGACCTGTTCGGCGCGGTGGCGGCGGCCCGGACCCCGGTCACCACGCTGGTGATCGGCGAGGGCGGTTCGGGCGGCGCGCTGGCCCTGGCCGCGTCCGGCAACACCTGGGCCACGCCGGACAGCTACTTCTCGGTGATCGCCCCGGAGTCGGCGGCGGCGATACTCAAACGCCCGCCGGACGAGGCCCCGGCCACCGCCGGCCGGCTCCGCATCCGCCCGCAGGATCTGGTGGACCTGGGGGTGATCCGGGGGATCGTGCCGCTGTCCACCGGGTGACCGGGTGCCGGACACCGCGACCGCCGGGCGGTGGCGCTCCGGACGGCCCACCGCGGTCGGCGAGCGACGACCGCCCCGAGCGGCAGCCACCCGGCCGGCGTACGTCGAACAACCGCCGGTCCAGCCTCCCCGCCCGCAGGTACGGCAGTGCCTCGTCCGGTACGACGGTGAGGTCGCCGCCGACCGTCCGCGTCCGCACTGCGCCGGTGACCCCCTTGGGCCGCTCCACGGTGACCGTCCTCTTCCCGCCGCCGAGCTCGGTGACGGTGACCCGGCCACCGGTGACGAGCGTGACGGTGCGGGGAGCGGGCGCCGCGGTGCGGGAGGCGGCGGAGGCTGTGTGCCGGACGGCGGGCGCGGGGGCGCCGGGAGCCGGCGTCGCGGTGACGGGAGCCGGCGTGGCAGCGCGCGAGGCGGCGGAGGCAGTGTGCCGGACGGCGGGCGCGGGGGTGACGGGAAGCCGGCGTCGCGGTGCCGGGAGCCGGCGTGGCGGCGCGCGAGGCGGCGGAGGCAGTGTGCCGGACGGCGGGCGCGGGGGTGACGGGAAGCCGGCGTCGCGGTGCCGGAAGCCGACGTGGCGGCGCGCGAGGCGGCGGAGGCAGTGTGCCCGGCGGCGGGCGCGGGGGTGACGGGAAGCCGGCGTCGCGGTGCCGGGAGCCGACGTGGCGGCGCGCGAGGCGGCGGAGGCTGTGTGCCCGGCGGCGGGCGCGGGGGTGACGGGAAGCCGGCGTCGCGGTGCCGGGAGCCGGCGTGGCGGCGCGCGAGGCGGCGGGGGCGGTGTGCCCGGCGGCGGGCGCGGAGGGTGCCGTCGGGCACGGACGCCGTCGCCGGTCCGGTGGGCAGCAGCGCGAGCAGGAGCCCGGCCGCCGGCAGGGTCGTACCGCGTCCGGGTGCCCTCGTGGTCATCCACGCCTCCTCCACGCCGCCGAGTCGAGTGCTGCGCGGAGTCCCGGACGCCGTGCGGCGCACGGGAGTTGACGGGACGTGGCGGATCGGCGCCCGGCGGCTTCCCGCCGGCCGCACGGGGGCTCGGGGCGGGGACGTGGAGGGGCGGAACATACCGAAGCCGCGGACCCTCACCTGGTGCTGACGGCCCCGGACACGGCCGGCTACGCCCGTTCGGCGGCACCCCGCCCGGCCCACCCCAGAAGGCGGCACCCTTCCCGTCCCGCGCACGATGCGAAGGAGGCCGCCGAACCGGCGGCGGCCGCACGGTCCGTGCTCTCGGGAGGATCAGCCATGACCGCCAGTCTGGAGCAGTTGCGCCGCTGCCATTTCGCCGTCGATCTGGGAGCGGCCCGGACCCGTGTGTACGTCAAGGGCGCCGGGCTCGTCGTCGACCAGCCGTCGGTGGTCGCCGTGAACACCCGCAGCAGCGCCCTCATCGCCGTCGGCGAGCTCGCGGAGAGGATGACCGGCCGCACCCCCGACTACATCCGCGTCGTCCGCCCCGTGACCGGCGGCACCGTCGTCGACATCGACATGGCCCAGCGCATGCTGCGGCACCTGCTCGGCGACCGGATGCGCCGCTCACTGCGCCGCAAGCCCTGGCTGCGCGCCGCCGCCTGCACCCCGCACGACGCCGATCCGCTCGCCCAGCGGGCGACGGTCGAGACGCTGGTCGGTCTCGGGGCACGCCGGGTGGAGCTGGTCGACACCCTCATCGCCGCCGCCGTGGGCTGCGGCCTGCCCGTCGAACGGGCCGAGGCCAGCATGATCATGGTCTGCGGCGCCGCGGCCACCCAGGTGGCCGTGCTCTCCCTCGGCTCGATCGTCACCGCGCAGCGCATCCCCGTCGGCGGCGAGGCCGTCGACCACGCGATCGTGCAGCACCTGCGGCAGGCGCACGCGCTGATGCTGCCCAGCCAGTCCGTACGGCCGCTGCAGGTGGCCCTGTCCGGCAACGGGCTGACCCCGTACGGCCCGGCGTCGACGGAGATCCACGGCCGGGACGTGGCCACGGGCCGCGCCCGCTCCGTCCAGATCGACACCGCCGCCGTGCGGGACGCCATCCAGACGCCGCTGACCGCCGTGCTCGACGGCATCTGCAAGGTGCTGCGGGAGTGCCCGCCCGACCTGGTGGCCGACGTCGCCGAACGCGGCATCGTGATGGTCGGCGGCTCGGCCCTGCTGCCCGGCCTGGACGAGATGCTGCGGAAGGCGACGGGCGTGCCGGTGCACATCGCGGAACGGCCCGACGTGTGCTCGGTCCAGGGGCTGGGCGCCATGCTGGAGGGCGAGATCGAACCGCTGGTCCTGAACCCTCTGGCAGCGTGACCCCCGGCCTCGGCCGTCCCTGCCCCTTCGCCCCGGCCCGGCGCCGGAGGCTGCCCGCCCGGACAGCCGGCCGGGTCCCCGGGCATCCCCGACCTCGCCTCTCCGCCGCCCCTGCTCCTTCCGCCCGGCCCGGCGCCCGGCGCGGCCCGCCCCAGGTCCCGGACGTCCCCAACCCCACCCCTGCCGTCCCTGCTCCTTCGCCCGGCCCGCCGCCCAGCGCGGGTCGCCCGGTCAGCCGACCGGGTTCCCGTGCATCCTCAACCCCGCCTCTCCGCCGCCCTCGCTCCTTCCGCCCGGCCCGGCGCCCGGCGCGGTCGCCCGGACCGCCGGCCGGCTGCCCGGCATCCCCGCCCGGCCTCCGCCGCTCCTCCCCCTCCACCCCGGCCCGGCGCCCGGCCGGGACCGGGCCGATCCGCGGTACGGCCGGCCGCCGGCGTGAAGCGGTCCGGTCAGCGGGCAGGCGCGGAGATCCACCGTCCGCATCCGAGCCTGGGGACATCCCGCGGACACCACTCGGCGGCCTCCCACCCCGCGCGCTCCTTTCTCTTGCCCTCCCGCCGCCCCCGGTGCCCGGTAGGCGGCCGGCCGCTCCGAGCGGTCCCCCACTCCCGGCGCCCGCCACTCCCAGCGGCCCTCGCTCCCAGCCGCCCTGCTCCGGCGGCCTGGCCCCTCGTTCTCGGCGGCAGAGATCCGCACTACCCCGCGCGCGCCGGTCGCCACCGCCTGTGACGGCACGCCCACCAGGCGTCTCGCCGCCGGGGTGGCGGCGCGGTGGCCGGGCCGTGGGAGCGGTGGTGTCGTCGCGCGCTCCGGGGTACTCGGACGGCGGTCGACGGGCCCGCCGACCGGGGCGAGCCACCGGACGGCGGCAGGCCCTGCCGAGTGACCACACCGTCCGCATGACCAGGACCAGGAGCACGACGATGAGCCACCACACCCCGTCGCAGGCCGAGGGCGACCGAGACGACGCCGACACCTCCGAGGAGCAGTCGGTGGAGGACATCACCCCCTCCCAGGCAGAGGGTGACCGCGACGACGAGACCGAGACGACCGGCGACGCCACCGACCGGTCCTGATGACGTCACGTCACGGGGGCCGGTGCGGGCGGCGGCCCGCACCGGCCACCCCGCGTTCCCGTCGCCGGGCGTGACGGTGGGAGGGCCGCGACGGCACGACGCGGGCCGCGCAGACAGACGGAAGGGCAGACGAAACGAAAGGGCTCCCGGCCCGCGGCCGGGAGCCCTTCCGCTGACACCCCGCAACGCTCAGTTGCAGTACCGCGCCTCCGCGACGAAGAAGCCGGAGCTGTAGCCGTCGCCGTAACCCTCCACGTAGAGCCGGTTGCCCTGCCAGGTCCGATGGCGGTCGAACGCGCCCCTGTCGTAGCAGTCGTCCCGGCCGTCGCTGAACCCGTCCCGGAAACCGTCTCTGAAGCCCTCCCGGTAGCCGCCCTGGCCGGGCACGGCGGAGGCCGCGCTCACGTGCGTTTCACTCGGCGTGGCCGCCGTGGCCTGCCCCATGCCGAGCGGTGTGAGTCCGAGGACGAGGATCAAGCCCAGCACGACGGACCGCTTCCCGTAGCCCATGCGCATGACCTACCCCCTTCACGATCGAAGGTCACGAACGCCTCATATCCACGGTATTCACCCTTATGGGTCTCGCAACCTGCCGGGGCATCCACATCGCCGGACGCCGGGCCGCCGCATGCGCGATGGCCGGTGTGACGCGCCACAGCACGGCCGCACACCGCATCGGACGGAAGGGCCGCCTGGGCGGACCGGTGTGACGGGACGACCGCGTCCCCTCCCGTCGAACGGCGCGTCAAATCCCGTGGGCCGACGCGCTGAGCGTCAAATTCCTTAGACCGCCGTACTGTCCGTCGACTCGCGGTCCTGGCAGCACTCCTGACACCGCGTCGGCACACGGGCACCGCAGCGGCAGGCACCGGAGGCCGCCCGCCGCCGTCGGGCGCGTGCGTCCCGCGGCCGCACCTCCGCCGGTACCGCCGGCGCAACGGCGAAGTCGGCGTCCGCGTGCAGCAGGGTGTAACCGCGGTCCCGCGTCGGCGGTGTCGGTCCCGGCGGTGGCACCCATCGGACGCATCCCCCGGGGCACGCGCCTCGTCGTCCCGATCGCTCCGCGTCACCGGCGTCCCGGCGCCTGCCGCCCCGAGCGACGCTTGCGCTGCACATGGTCACCAAAGATGACCACATGTGGCCGCATGGGCGCGCACCGCCGCGGACCCGGCAGAGCGGCCGGCGCCCTGGATCTTCATCTGAGGGGGTGAACGGAGGCCGCCACGCTGGCGTGGCGGCCCTCCTTCGCGCGTTGCCGCGGATACAAACGCTTCTGCGCGTGCAGCGCCTGGTGGGGCGGGTGGGACTCGAACCCACGGCCGACGGATTATGAGTCCGCTGCTCTAACCGGCTGAGCTACCGCCCCGTCGCGGCGCGTCGCGTACACGTGTGCGCGCCGTCTGCCGCAGCATAGCCGCTCATACGATCTCCTGCCTCGGATGGTCGGCTCTCGACGACCTTGAGGAGCCCGCCGCGCGTGTGGCGGTTGCCGCAGGTCGGCCGCGGGCATGAAAAAGGACCCCGAAGGGTCCTCGTTCATCATGCTCCCCCGACTGGACTCGAACCAGTAACCTGCCGGTTAACAGCCGGCTGCTCTGCCAATTGAGCTACGGAGGACCGAGCTCCCCCGACTGGACTCGAACCAGTAACCTGCCGGTTAACAGCCGGCTGCTCTGCCAATTGAGCTACGGAGGAATGCCTCGTTGCATCGAACGTGTCTACCTGGGTAAGCGCCAGGGGGCGCGCGCTCGCTGCGACACATACATTAGCGCAAGCAGGGGGGTGCTTCGCCAATCGGTTCCCTCCGACTCCGACCTCGACGCAAGGAAAGGGTGGCCGCCATGCGTTACCGGCTCACGTTCGTCGCTGGGCTCGCTCTGGGTTACGTGCTGGGCACGAAGGCCGGGCGTGAGCGTTACGAGCAGCTGAAGAAGTCCGCTCGCCAGGTCTCGCAGAACCCCGCGGTGCGCAACACCGCGGAGACGGCGGCGCAGCAGGGCCGCCAGTTCGCGGGCAAGGCCTATCACGCGGTCAGCGAGAAGGTCGGCGAGCACGTGCCCGACACGGTGGCCCAGCGGGTGCGCTCCCTGCGGGACCGCAGCGGCTCCGGCTCCGGCCAGGACGACTGGGGCACCAGCCACACGTAACGTTCGTCACTCCCGCCCCGGCGCGCCCCTGCGCCCCATCGGACCCGGTGGCAGCCATCCGGCACGGCCACCCCTCGCGGTGCGGCAGAATTTGGACATGGGGATAGTCGCCGGGTTGGACAGTTCGCCCGATTTCACTCGTATCGTCGTCTGTGACACGGACACGGGGGCCGTGCTCAGGCAGGGATATGCCCCGCATCCGGTGGAGGGCCCCGAGGGCGGGGGCCGGCCGGCCGACGTCGACCCGCAGGCCTGGCTGCTCTCGCTCGGGGAGGCCGCCGGCGGCGGGCTCCTGGAGGGCGTGCAGGCGATCGGCGTGTCCGCCCAGCAGAACGCGCTGATCCCCATCGACGCCCAGGGCAACACCGTCCGGCCCGCGATGGTCGGCGGCGACCGGCGGGCTCAGGTCGCGGCGGCCGACCTGATCGACGCGCTCGGCGGCCGCGAGGCGTGGGCGCAGTCCGTGGGCACCGTGCCGCAGGCCGCGCAGCCGGTGACGAAGCTGCGCTGGCTGGCCCGGAGCGAACCCGACGCGGCCCTGCGCACCACCCTGCTGATGCAGGCGCACGACTGGCTGGTCTGGCAGCTGCTCGGCCGGCCCGTCCGCAGGACCACCGACCGAGGTGGCGCCTCGGGGACCGGGTACTGGTCGGCCGCCACCGGCGCCTACCGGCCCGACCTGGTCGAGCTGGCGCTCGGTCACCCGGCCGCGCTGCCCGAGGTGATCGGGCCCGCCGAGGCGGCCGGTACGACCCCGGAGGGCCTGCTGATCTCCGCCGGAACCGGCGAGACCATGGCGGCGGCCTTCGGACTGGGCATCGGGCTGGGTGACGCGGTGGTCTCCCTGGGCGCCTCCGGCTCCGTGATGGCCGTCCACCGCGAGGCGCTCGTCGACCAGACCGGGATGATCACCTCCCTGGCCGACGCCACCGGGATGCACCTGCCGGTCGTCACCACGCTGAACGCCGTACGGGCGCTGCGCGGTACCGCCGAGCTGCTGGGACTGCCCGATTTGGAGAGCCTGTCCGACCTGGCGACGAAGTCGACGCCGGGCGCCCACGGCCTCGTCCTCCTGCCCTACTTGGAGGGCGAGCGCACGCCGAACCTGCCGCACACCGCCGGCACCCTGGCCGGCCTCAGGCGCGAGTCGATGAAGCCGGAGCACCTGGCGCGGGCCGCCTTCGAGGGCATGCTGTGCGGGCTCGCGGACGCGCTGGACGTGCTGCGGGGCAGGGGCGTGGAGGTGCGGCGGATCTTCCTGCTCGGGCCGGCCGCCGAGCTGCCCGCCGTGCAGGCGGCGGCGCCCGCGCTGTTCGGGACGCAGGTCGTGGTGCCGCAGCCCGCGGACTACGCGGCGATCGGCGCGGCCCGCCAGGCCGCCTGGGCGCTCGGCGTGTCGCAGGGCACGCTCGACCCGCGCACCCCGCCGGTCTGGCAGGGCGCGGTCGCCCAGGTCCTGGAGCCCGGCGAGGAACTGGCCGTGGGCCAGGCGGTGCGCCAGCAGTACGTGTCGGTGCGCGAGCAGACCCATCCAGGCGCGTTCCGCGCCTGACGGCGGCCGGGCCCACGACCGCCGGGGCGGCGCGCGAGGCGCGTTCCGGCCTCCCGGCGGTCACCCGTCCGGGCGGTCCGCCGCGGCGGACGACGGCGGTGCGGCGGCGTGCCGCGGCGCGCCGCCCGGACCGACCCGCACCGCCCGGCCCACCCGGCCCGACCGGCGCACGGAACGGCCCGGCGGCCCGGCGCACACCTGCGGCGTCCTCACCCGGCCGGCTCAACGGCCGGGGGCGCCTCGGCCGTTGGCGGTGCGATTAATCGGTTGAGGTAACACGGGTGGAGTGGTCGACGATAGGGGCCAGGGGACACCGACCAGCCCCCACCACCCACTCCGAGAGACGTAGCGTGCTCATACGACTTCTGCGGACCTACCTCAGGCCCTACCAGAGACCCATCGCCCTCCTGGTGCTGCTGCAGCTTCTGCAGACCTGCGCCACCCTCTACCTGCCCACCCTGAACGCCGACATCATCGACAACGGCGTGGTGAAGGGGGACACCGGTTACATCCTGGCGTTCGGCGCCCTGATGATCGGCATCTCCCTGGTGCAGGTGCTGTGCAACATCGGCGCCGTGTACTACGGCGCCCGGACCGCGTCGGCGCTCGGCCGGGACGTCCGGGCCGCCGTCTTCGACCGCGTGCAGTCCTTCTCCGCGCGCGAGGTCGGCCACTTCGGCGCGCCCTCCCTCATCACCCGTACGACGAACGACGTCCAGCAGGTCCAGATGCTGGTCCTGATGACGTTCACTCTGATGGTGTCCGCGCCCATCATGTGCGTGGGCGGCATCGTCCTGGCCCTCGGCCTGGACGTGCCCCTGTCGGCGGTCCTGGTCGCCGTCGTCCCGGTGCTCGGCGTCAGCGTGACGCTGATCGTGCGCCGGCTGCGCCCGCTGTTCCGCGCCATGCAGGTCCGCCTGGACACGGTGAACCGGGTGCTGCGCGAGCAGATCACCGGCAACCGCGTCATCCGCGCCTTCGTGCGCGACACCTACGAGCAGGACCGCTTCCGCAGGGCCAACACGGACCTGACCGACATGCAGCTGGCCACCGGGCGGCTGCTGGCGCTGATGTTCCCGATCGTGATGACGGTGGTGAACCTGTCGTCCATCGCGGTGGTCTGGTTCGGCGCGCACCGCATCGACAGCGGCGGGATGCAGATCGGCGACCTGACCGCGTTCCTCGCCTATCTGATGCAGATCGTCATGTCCGTGATGATGGCCACCTTCATGTTCATGATGGTGCCGCGCGCGGAGGTGTGCGCCGAGCGCATCCAGGAGGTCCTCGCCACCGAGTCGAGCGTCGTACCGCCGCTCGCGCCCGTCACGGAGCTGCGCCGCCACGGTCATCTGGAGATCCGGGGGGCGGGCTTCCGCTATCCGGGTGCCGAGGAGGCGGTGCTCAAGGAGATCGACCTGGTCGCCCGGCCCGGCGAGACGACGGCCGTGATCGGCTCGACCGGCAGCGGCAAGTCCACGCTGCTGGGGCTGGTGCCCCGCCTGTTCGACGCCACCGAGGGCGAGGTCCTCGTGGACGGGGTGGACGTGCGGACCGTCGAGCCCGCGCTCCTCGCGCGGACGGTCGGACTGGTGCCGCAGAAGCCGTACCTGTTCGCGGGCACGGTGGCGACCAACCTGCGCTACGGCAACCCGGACGCCACCGACGAGGAGCTGTGGCACGCGCTGGAGGTGGCGCAGGCCAAGGACTTCGTCTCCGGGCTGGAGGGCGGGCTCGACGCGCCGATCGCGCAGGGCGGCACCAACGTCTCCGGCGGTCAGCGCCAGCGCCTGGCCATCGCCCGCGCCCTGGTGCGGCGCCCGGAGATCTACCTCTTCGACGACTCCTTCTCCGCGCTCGACTACGCCACCGACGCGGCGCTCAGGGCGGCGCTCGCGGCGGAGACCGCCGAAGCGACCGTCGTGATCGTCGCCCAGCGCGTGGCGACCATCCGGGAGGCCGACCGGATCGTCGTCCTCGACGGGGGACGGGTCGTCGGCACCGGGCGCCACCACGACCTGATGGCGGACAACGAGACCTACCGGGAGATCGTGCTCTCCCAGCTCACGGAAGCGGAGGCTGCCTGATGGCGGGGCCGATGGGGCGGATGATGGGCGGAGGCGGCCCCGACAACCGCTCGATGGACTTCAAGGGCTCGGGCAAACGGCTGGTCGCGCGGTTCCGGCCCGAGCGGGTCACCGTGGGCGTGCTGCTGGTCTGCGTGCTGTTCAGCGTGGGGCTGTCCGTGATCGGCCCCAAGATCCTCGGCCGGGCCACCGACCTGGTGTTCGCCGGGATCATCGGCCGGCAGATGCCGGCCGGGCTCACCAAGGACCAGGTCCTGCGGTCCATGCACGAGCGGGGCCAGGGCGACATCGCCGACATGCTGAAGAGCACGGACTTCACCCCGGGCCTGGGCATCGACTTCGGCGCCGTCGGGAACGTCCTGCTGCTCGCGCTGGGCACCTTCCTGGCCGCCGGACTGCTGATGGCGGTGGCGACCCGGCTGGTGAACCGGACCGTCAACCGGACCATGTTCCGGATGCGCGAGGACGTGCAGACGAAGCTGTCGCGGCTGCCGCTGTCGTACTTCGACAAGCGCCGGCGCGGCGAGGTGCTCAGCCGGGCCACCAACGACATCGACAACATCGGGCAGACCCTCCAGCAGTCGATGGGCCAGCTGATCAACTCGGTGCTGACCGTCATCGGCGTGCTGGCGATGATGTTCTGGGTGTCCTGGATCCTGGCGCTGGTGGCGCTGGTGACGGTGCCGCTGTCGTTCGTCGTCGCCACCCGCGTCGGCAAGCGGTCGCAGCCGCACTTCGTGCAGCAGTGGCGCTCCACCGGCACACTCAACGCCCACATCGAGGAGATGTACACCGGCCACGCGCTGGTGAAGGTGTTCGGGCGGCAGGAGGAGTCGGCGCGGCAGTTCGCCGAGCAGAACGAGGCACTGTACGAGGCGGGGTTCAGGGCGCAGTTCAACAGCGGTGTCATGCAGCCGCTGATGATGTTCGTCTCCAACCTGAACTACGTGCTCGTCGCCGTCGTCGGTGGTCTGCGGGTCGCCTCGGGTGCGCTGTCCATCGGTGACGTGCAGGCCTTCATCCAGTACTCGCGGCAGTTCTCGATGCCGCTGACGCAGGTCGCCTCGATGGCGAACCTGGTGCAGTCGGGTGTCGCCTCGGCGGAGCGGATCTTCGAACTGCTGGACGCGGAGGAGCAGGAGGCGGACCCGGTGCCGGGCGAGCGGCCGGCGGAGCTGCGCGGACGCGTGGCGCTGGAGAACGTCTCGTTCCGCTACGAGCCCGACAAGCCGCTCATCGAGGACCTGTCGCTGAAGGTGGAGCCCGGCCAGACGGTCGCCATCGTCGGACCGACCGGTGCCGGCAAGACCACGCTGGTCAACCTGCTCATGCGGTTCTACGAGGTCACCGGCGGGCGCATCACGCTCGACGGCGTCGACATCGCGCGGATGTCGCGGGACGAGCTGCGCGCCGCGATCGGCATGGTGCTGCAGGACACCTGGCTGTTCGGCGGCACGATCGCGGACAACATCGCCTACGGCGCCTCGCGCGAGGTCGGCCGCGAGGAGATCGAGGAGGCGGCGCGGGCCGCGCACGCCGACCGGTTCGTCCGCACGCTGCCCGACGGCTACGACACCGTGATCGACGACGAGGGCTCCGGGGTCAGCGCCGGCGAGAAGCAGCTCATCACCATCGCGCGGGCGTTCCTGTCCGACCCGGTGATCCTCGTCCTCGACGAGGCGACGAGCTCGGTGGACACCCGTACCGAGGTGCTGATCCAGAAGGCGATGGCGAAACTGCAGCACGGCAGGACGTCGTTCGTCATCGCGCACCGGCTGTCGACGATCCGGGACGCGGACACGATCCTCGTCATGGAGAACGGGTCCATCGTCGAACAGGGCTCGCACGAGGAGCTGCTGACGGCCGACGGGGCCTACGCGCGGCTGTACAAGGCGCAGTTCGCGCAGGCGGTCGTCGAGGTGGACTGAGGACTCCGGAGGCGGTCGCTCTGCGGCCGCCGTCCGGAGCGCGGGGGGCCGCTCGCCCGGGGGTGAGCGGCCCCCCGCGTCAGTCCAGGTAGCCCCTGAGCTGGTCGGCGAAGGCGTGGTCGCGGAGTTTGTTCAGGGTCTTGGACTCGATCTGCCGGATCCGCTCCCGGGTCACGCCGAACAGGCGGCCTATCTCCTCCAGCGTGCGGGGGCGGCCGTCCACGAGCCCGTACCGCAGCTGGACGACCTTTCGCTCGCGCTCCCCCAGCGTCGACAGCACGGCCTCCAGATGCTGTTTGAGCAGCAGGAACGCCGCGGACTCCACGGGTGAGGCGGCGTCGCCGTCCTCGATCAGGTCGCCGAGGGCGACGTCGTCCTCCTCACCGACCGGGGCGTGCAGGGACACCGGCTCCTGGGCCAGGCGCAGCACCTCGCGGACCCGCTCGGGTGTCAGGCCGAGCTGGCCGGCGACCTCTTCCGGGGTCGGCTCGTAGCCGCGTTCCTGCAGCATGCGGCGCTGGACGCGGACGACCCGGTTGATCAGTTCCACGACGTGGACGGGGACGCGGATGGTGCGGGCCTGGTCGGCGAGGGCGCGCGACATGGCCTGGCGGATCCACCAGGTGGCGTACGTGGAGAACTTGTAGCCGCGGGCGTAGTCGAACTTCTCCACCGCCCGGATGAGGCCGAGGTTGCCCTCCTGGACGAGGTCGAGCATGGTCAGCCCGCGGCCGACGTACCTCTTGGCGACGGACACGACGAGCCGCAGGTTGGCCTCGATCAGACGGCGCTTGGCCATGCGGCCCATGACCACCAGCCGGTCCAGTTCGTGCGCGAGCCGGCTGTCCGGGTCGGGGGTGCCGAGCAGTTTCTCCTCGGCGAACAGGCCCGCCTCGACCCGGCGGGCGAGCTCGACCTCCTCGGCGGCGGTGAGCAGCGGGATGCGGCCGATCTCGCGCAGGTACTGGCGGAACAGGTCGGCGGACGGGCCGCCGGTCTCGGTGCGGGCGGGCAGCGGTCCGGCGGGCTCGGCCGCCGGTTCGGCGGCCGCCGCGGCTTCCAGTGCGCCGGCGGACGGCTCGTCGAGGTCGGCCGGCGGCTCGTCGAGGTCGGCGGGCGGTTGGCCGGGTTCGGCGGACGGTCCGCCGGGCTCGGCGGACGGTCCGCCCGCTTCGGCGAGCGGGGTCCTTGTCTGCTGCGCGACGGGGGCGGGGGCCGGGGCGAGCCGCAGCCGCGGGGTCACGGCGGCGAGGACGCCGGGGGTCTTCGCGTCCTTCCCGGCGGCCCCGGGGCCGGTGGTGACGTCGGTCTGGGTGAGGGTCCGGGTCTGCACGGGGGGCGACCTCCAGGATGAGCGCTGCTGAGGCGTGCGGCAGCGGTACTCGGGGGCGGAGTCGGCGGTCTCGCCGCTGTCCGTCCCGAACGCGATGGGCGGAACCGCGGGAATGTCGGACCCGTGGGGGACGGACCGGCCGGGTTCCGGGGACTCAGGCACCGGACCCAGTGTGGGGTACGACACATCACCGCCACGAGGGGCGTGCGATGACTTTTTGCGTCCGGTCCGTGACCATGCGGTGATCCGGCCCGTGCGACGGGCTGCCCGCCGTCACCTCACAGCGCTGCCGCGCCCCGCTCCCGCAGCGCCTGGTCGTACTGCTGGAGGATCCACAACTCGTTCTGCACCGCGGCGAGCTGGGCCGGGTCGCCGCCCGTTCCGAGGCGGGTGAGGGTGCTCTGGACGTCGCGGATGCGGCGTTCGACGGCGCGGCGGCGGACCGTGACCAGCTGGGCTCCGGCGTAGGTCTCGTCGGCGTCCTTGCGGAGCATGATCGCCTCGACGGCCAGCTCGGTGACCATCGCGCGGACCGTGTCGTCGGGCGCGGCCTCGCGGACGCGGACCAGGTACTCCTGGGGGTCGTCGACGCCGAGTTGGGCGCCGCCCGCGTCCATGATGGCCTGGCGCACGGCGGCGTAGGGCGCGGCGGTGAACTCGTCGGCGCCGTACGCGTCGAACGCCGGGGAGACCAGCTCCGGCCGCTGGAGGGCCAGTTTGAGCAGCTCGCGCTCGGTGGCGTAGACGGGGTTGCGCAGGTTGAGGGCCGGGCCGCGGACCGTCGCGGGCGCCGCGGCGTACTGCTCCTGCGGGTGGCGCCGGTGCCGGTCGGGGGCCGCCGGGCCGCGCCCGCCGCGTTCGCGCGCCCAACGGGCCAGCTGCGCCACCCGCTTGACCACGAACTGGGTGTCGAGGATGCCGAGCATCCCGGCGAGCTCCACCGCGACCTCGTGCTGGGCGCCGCTGTTCTTGATGCGGGCGACGACCGGCGCCGCCTCGTCCAGCGCGGCGGCACGGCCCGCCGGCGTGTCCAGGTCGTAGCGGGCCACGATCTGGCGCAGCGCGAACTCGAAGAGCGGCGTGCGTGGTTCGACCAGGCCGGCGACGGCCTCGTCGCCCTTGGCCAGCCGCAGTTCGCACGGGTCCATGCCGTCGGGGGCGATGGCGATGTAGGTCTCGGCGGCGAACTTCTGGTCGTCCTCGAAGGCGCGCAGGGCCGCCTTCTGCCCGGCCGCGTCGCCGTCGAAGGTGAAGATCACGCGGGCCGAGCCGTTGTCCATCAGCAGCCGGCGGAGGATCTTGATGTGGTCGCCGCCGAAAGCCGTGCCGCAGGTCGCGATGGCGGTGGTCACCCCGGCCAGGTGGCAGGCCATGACGTCCGTGTAGCCCTCCACCACGACCGCGCGGGAGGTCTTCGCGATCTCCTTCTTCGCCAGGTCGATGCCGTAGAGCACCTGGGACTTCTTGTAGATCGCCGTCTCCGGCGTGTTCAGGTACTTCGGCCCGTTGTCCGCCTCGTACAGCTTGCGGGCGCCGAAGCCGACGACGTCCCCGCCGACGTCGCGGATCGGCCACATCAGACGGCCGCGGAAGCGGTCGATGGGGCCGCGGCGGCCCTCCTGGGACAGGCCGGAGAGGACCAGCTCCTTGTCGGAGAAGCCCTTGCCGCGCAGAAAGCGGGTGAGGTGGTCCCAGCCCTGCGGGCTGTAGCCGACGCCGAAGTGGACGGCGGCAGCCTGGTCGAAGCCGCGCTCGGCGAGGAAGACCCGGCCGGTCTCGGCCTCGGGGCTGGTGGCGAGCTGCTCGGCGTACCAGTCGGCGGCGAGCTTGTGCGCCTCGACCAGGCGGATGCGCTCGCCGCGCTGGTGGGTGGGGTTGTACCCGCCCTCCTCGTAGCGCAGGGTGATGCCGGCCTGGCCGGCCAGGCGCTCGACCGCCTCCGAGAAGGAGAGGTGGTCGATCTTCATCACGAAGGTGATGGTGTCGCCGCCCTCCTGGCAGCCGAAGCAGTGGAAGAGGCCCTTGCTCGGGCTGACCTGGAAGGACGGGGACTTCTCGTCGTGGAACGGGCACAGGCCCTTCAGGTTGCCGCCGCCGGCGTTGCGCAGCTGGAGGTACTCGGACACCACGGCGTCGATCGGGACCGCGTCCCGTACCGCCTTCACGTCCTCGTCGTTGATCCGTCCTGCCACGAGGTGATTCTACGGGGCCGCGGTGACACTCCCGGGGCGTGCGGTGCGGGCCGCGGGCCGCGCACCGGGGAGCGCGGGCCCCCGGGGCGCGGCGGCGGCGGACGACGGACGGCGCGGCCCGGGGGCGGCCGGCCTCAGGGGGCCAGGCTCTCCAGCGGCACGCGCGGGTCCGACAGCGCCTCCGTGTCCACCCGCGCGCGGGTCCGGATCATCCGCTGGATCGGGTCTGTGACATCCCACACGTTCACGTTCATCCCGGCCAGGACGCGGCCCTCCCGCATCCAGAACGCGATGAACTCCCGCTTCCCGGCGTCCCCCCGGATCACCACCTCGTCGTACGAGCCGGGGGGCGCCCAGCCGGAGTACTCCATGCCCAGGTCGTACTGGTCGGTGAAGAAGTAGGGCACGCGGTCGTAGGTGACGTCCTGGCCGAGCATGGCGCGGGCCGCGGCCGGGCCGCCGTTGAGGGCGTTGGCCCAGTGCTCGACGCGCAGCCGGGTGCCGAAGAGGGCGTGCGGGAACGCCGCGACGTCGCCGGCGGCGAAGATGTCGGGGTCGGAGGTGCGCAGGTGCTGGTCGACGACGATGCCGCCGCCGTGGGCCCGGTCGGCGATCCGAAGTCCCGCGGCCTCGGCGAGGGAGACGCGGGGGGCGGCCCCGATCGCGGCGAGCACGTCGTGGCACAGGTGCTCCTCGCCGTCGTCCGTGCGGACGGCCAGCACCATGCCGTCCTGCCCGACGATCTCGGTCAGCCGGGCGCCGAAGTGGAAGCGGACGCCGCGCTCGCGGTGCAGCTCGGCGAAGAGCTCGCCGAGCTCGGGGCCGAGGACGGCGTGCAGCGGGGTGGCGGACGGCTCGACGACGGTGACCTCGGCCCCGTACTCACGGGCCGCGGCGGCGATCTCCAGGCCGATCCAGCCGGCGCCCGCGATCACGAGGTGGCCGTTGTCCCGGCCGAGGGCGGACAGCGTGCCCTTGAGCCGCTCGGCGTGGGAAAGGCGGCGCAGGTGGTGGACGCCCGCGAGCTCGGTGCCGGGGATGTCCAGGCGGCGGGGCTCGGCGCCCGTGGCCAGCAGCAGCCGGTCGTAGCGGACCAGCGTGCCGTCGCCGCCGTAGTGCACGGTCCTCGCGGCGCGGTCGATCGAGACGACCGTCTGGCCGAGGTGCAGTTCGACGTCGTTCTGCGCGTACCAGGCCGGCTCGTGCACGAAGAGGCTGTCCCGCGTCTCCTTGCCGAGCAGGTACCCCTTGGACAGCGCCGGGCGCTCGTAGGGGCGCTCGCGCTCGTCGCAGATGAGGATCACGCGGCCGCTGAAGCCCTCCGCGCGCAGCGTCTCCGCCGCCTTGGCCCCGGCCAGGCCTCCTCCGACGATGACGAATGTCTGATCCGCGTCGACCACGTGATGCCTCCTCGTAAGGGTGCCGCCACCTGCGAGCGTCCCGCACGCAACGTGATGCGGGAAGAGGGAGTGGCCCATCCAGGCCACCCGGGCCCACCTCGCCGACCGCGCGTCACGCCGCCGGGGCCGGCGGTCCCCCGGGTCGCCGCGGGGCCGTGGCCCGTGTCACGGGCGCCCCGCCAGCCGGGCGTGCAGCGAGCGGGCCGAGGCGTCGGTGAGGGAGGCGATCTGGTCGACGATCACCCGTTTGCGGGCGCGGTCGTCCGGGGCCTGCGCGAACAGGGCGCGGAACTGGGGGTCGAGGCCGTCGGGGGCGCGGGCGGTGAGAGCCGCGGCGAGTTCGGCGACGACGACGCGCTGCTCGGCGCGCAGCCGTTCCTGCTCGGCGCGCTGCATGACGTACCGGTCGGCGACCGCCTTGAGGACGGCACACTCCATGCGGGTGCCGCGCGGGACGACGAGTTCGGCGCCGTACCGCGTCAGGCGGCCGCCGCCCTGCCCCGCGCCCGAACGGCCCGGGCGGTGGCCGAACGCCTGCCGGGTGGCGCTCTCGGCAGCGAGGCAGAAACGCCCGATGAGCTGGCTGGTGGCGTCCTTCAGGCGGGCCTGGGCGGGGGCCGAGCCGTCGTACCCGTGGGGCCACCAGTCCTGGGACTGGAGGCGGTCGAGGGCCTCGGCCAGTTCCGCCGGGTCGGTGCCGGCGGGGACGTAGCGGCCGACGGCGACCGCGAACACCGCCTGCCGCTCTGGCTCGGCGTGCAGGCAGTCGGGGTCGATGTGCCCGGCGTGCAGGCCGTCCTCGACGTCGTGCACCGAGTACGCCACGTCGTCCGCCCAGTCCATGACCTGCGCCTCGAAGCAGGTGCGCGTGCCGGGGACGCCCTGGCGGACCCAGTCGAAGACGGGCCGGTCGTCCTCGTACACGCCGAACTTCGGGGAGGACGGGTCGGTGGGGTGGGCGCCGCGCGGCCAGGGGTACTTCGTGGCGGCGTCGAGGACGGCGCGGGTGAGGTTGAGACCGACGCTGACGAGCTCCCCGGAGCCGGGGTCGGTGACGAACCGTTTGGGTTCGATGCGGGTGAGCAGGCGCAGCGACTGGGCGTTGCCCTCGAAGCCGCCGCAGTCCTCCGCGAACTCGTTCAGCGCCTGTTCGCCGTTGTGGCCGAAGGGCGGGTGGCCGAGGTCGTGGGAGAGGCAGGCCGCCTCCACCAGGTCGGGGTCGCAGCCGAGGGCCGCGCCCAGTTCGCGGCCGACCTGGGCGCATTCGAGCGAATGGGTGAGCCGGGTGCGGGGGCTGGCGTCCCAGACGGGGCTTTGCTCCCCCGGGGTGACCACCTGGGTCTTGCCGGCGAGGCGGCGCAGCGCCGCGGAGTGCAGCACGCGCGCGCGGTCGCGCTGGAAGGCGGTGCGGCCGGGCCGTTTGTCCGGCTCGGCGGCCCAGCGCTCGGCGTCCGGCGCGTCGTAGCCGGCCGGCGGGAGGTGGTTCTCGGCGGCCAGGGACACGTTCTCGTAGGCCCTGGCCGTCTCGGGTGCGATCCCTTCCATGCCTCGACAGTAAGGGCACCCGCCGACAACCGGGACGCCGACGCGGGCCCCGGCCGGGCCGGCGCGCCGGGCGTCCCGGCCGGCCCGCGCCGGGACGCCCGGCGCCGGCGGCACCCGGGACCGCGCCGCCCGTCTCAGGCACGCGGGCGGGCGGCTGCCGGGGCGCCTCCGGCCGGGGTGGGCGCGGGTACGGCGGTGGGGAGGGGTGCGTGTCCGGTGGGCAAGGCGAGGGCCGCTTTCGTTCCCGGTTCCGGCGTGGCGAGGACCTGGTCGTAGCGGTGCAGGACCAGGCGGGCCATCGCCGGGTGGGCGCCGAGCGGGGCGGAGGCGATCCCCGCCGTGGCCCCGGCGCACTGCGTGGCGAAGCGTCCGGGGGCGGTGAAACAGGAGGCGACGGCGACGCGGTGGCGCCCGCACGCGGCGAGGGCGCGCAGGGCCTCGGGAACGGTCGGGCCGGCGGCGGAGGCGTAGGCGGGGACGACGGGCACGCCGAGGCGCTCGGCGAGGAGCCGCGCGATGCGGCGGGTGTCGGCCGCCGAGTCGGGGTCGCGGGAGCCGGCCGCCGCGAGGACGACCCCGCTGCGGGCGCGGGCCGCGGCGTCCTCCGGGGCGGCCCAGCCGGCCTCGGCCAGCCGGGCGGCCAGTGTCTCGGCGAGCAGCGGGTGCGGGCCGAGCGGCGCGGCCACGCGCGTGCGGGCCGGGGCTGCCGCCGCCGTCTCGGGGATGTCGCGCTTGACGTGGTAGCCGCGGGTGAGCAGCAGGGGGACCAGGACGGCGTCGGTGCCGGCCAGGGCCGCGAGGGTGTCCGTGAGCGGCGGCTCGTCGAGCTCGACGTGCCCGAGGTGCACGGGCAGCCCGGGGCGCAGTGCGCGCACCAGGCACAGCAGGGCGCGCACGGTGCCGAGCGCCCGCGGGTCGCGGCTGCCGTGCGCCACGAGGACGAGCGCGGGCGGGACCGGCCCGCGCCCGCCGTCGGGTCCGGCCGCGCGGAGCCGGCCCGCGCGGAGACCGCCGGGGCCGCCCGGCCTCCGCGCCGTGCCGTCGGGGCGCGCGCCGCGCGGGGGGCCGCCGGGATACGGGAGGGCCTGGCCGAGAGGACTGTTCACCGCCGTCATGCGAGCAGCCTCGCGAGGGGAGGTTGCACCGCCGTTGCGTACCCGTGACGGGTCTTTTCCGGTGCTTCACCGGACCGGCCGGGGGCGTGTGAGGACCAGGACGAGCCGGCGCGGCACGCATCCACCCGGTGCGGCACGGCGTCCCGGACGCCCGGACCGCCGGCGGCTGCGCGGGCTGCGGCAGCCGGGACCGGCCCGTGCGCGCAGAGACCCTGCCGCCAGGGTTCCCCCTCCGGCGGACGGTCGCCCGATGCGACGCGGTGGGGGCCGGGGACCAGCGCGTCGGCGTGGTCGCCGGACGTCACATCTTCCGGTATCACGGCGGCGCCCGCGAGGCGTGCGGTACGGCGGTCCCGGACGCCGCGTGCCGGCCCGGCGTTCCCGGCCCGAGGCAGCTCGGGTGCGGCAGCGTCCGCCTCATGGCGGGCGGTGAGCGGCAGGGAAGTCACCATCCCGGCCGTGCGGCGGAGGTGGAAGCGCACCCCGGGCCGCGGCCAGGACCGCCGGCGGCCTCCTCACCGCGGGTGGTGGGCGGCGGGGAGGTCGCCGTCCCGGTCGTGTAACAGCGGGTCGCCCGGTCGCGTAACACGGCCGGCGCACGCTGTCGGCATGCAGACCTCCCCGACGCCCACGCACTGCCCGTACTGCGCCCTGCAGTGCGGGATGAACCTGACCCCGGCCCCGGACGGCACGGTGGAGGTGACGGAGCGCGCCGACTTCCCGGTGAACCGGGGCGCGCTGTGCGGCAAGGGCCGTACGGCGCCCGCGGTGCTGTCCTCCCGGGCCCGGCTGACCACCCCGCTGGTGCGGTCCGGGGACGGCACGCTGCTGCCGGCGACCTGGGACGAGGCGCTGGAGCGGATCGCCGCCGGGCTGTCCCGGACGCGTTCGGCGCACGGACCGGACGCGTGCGGGGTGTTCGGCGGCGGCGGGCTGACGAACGAGAAGGCGTACGCGCTCGGGAAGTTCGCCCGGGTGGTGCTCGGCACCTCGCAGATCGACTACAACGGCCGCTTCTGCATGTCGTCGGCGGCGGCCGCCGGTACGAGGGCGTTCGGGCTGGACCGCGGGCTGCCGTTCCCGCTGGAGGACATCCCGCGGACCGGGTGCGTCATCCTCGTCGGCTCCAACCCGGCGGAGACGATGCCGCCGTCGCTGCGCTACTTCGACGAACTGCGGGCGAACGGCGGCACGCTGATCGTGGTCGACCCGCGCCGCACGCGGACGGCCGAGCACGCCGACCTGCACCTGGCGCCCCGCCCCGGCACGGACCTGGCGCTGGCGCTGGGTCTGCTGCACCTGGTCGTCGCCGAGGGCCGCACCGACGAGGCCTACATCCGGCAGCGCACGACCGGCTGGGAGGAGGCCCGGGCGGCCGCCATGGCGCACTGGCCGGAGTACGTGGAGCGGGTCACGGGGGTGCCCGTTCCGCGACTGCGGGAGGCGGTGCGGATGTTCTGCGAGCCGCAGGCCGCGATGGTGCTCACCGCACGCGGACCCGAGCAGCAGTCGAAGGGCACCGACACCGTGGGCGCCTGGATCAACCTGTGCCTGGCCACCGGCCGCGCGGGCCGCCCGCTGTCCGGGTACGGCTGCCTGACCGGGCAGGGCAACGGGCAGGGCGGGCGTGAACACGGCCAGAAGGCCGACCAGTTGCCCGGCTACCGGAAGCTGACCGACCCGGCGGCCCGGCGGCACGTGGCCGAGGTGTGGGGCGTGGACCCCGACTCGCTGCCGGGTCCGGGGCGCAGCGCGTACGAGCTGCTGGACGCGCTCGGCGGGGAGGTGCGCGCCCTGCTGGTGATGGGCTCCAACCCGGTGGTGTCGGCGCCGCGCGCCGCGCACGTCGAGGAGCGGCTGCGGTCGCTGGACCTCCTCGCGGTGTGCGACGTGGTGCTGTCGGAGACGGCCGCGCTCGCGGACGTCGTCCTGCCGGTCACGCAGTGGGCGGAGGAGACGGGCACGACGACCAGCCTGGAGGGCAGGGTGCTGCTGCGGCGGCGGGCGATCACCCCGCCGGACGGGGTGCGCAGCGACCTGGAGGTGCTGCGCGACCTGGCGGCCCGCCTGGGCGTGGAGAAGGGCTTCCCGGCCGACCCGGAGGAGGTCTTCGAGGAACTGCGGCGGGCCTGCGCGGGCGGGCCGGCGGACTACTCCGGCATCACGTACCGCAGGCTCGCCGAGGAGGGCGGCGTCTTCTGGCCCTGCCCGGAGCTCCCCGGCGACGGGCCGCGGACCTCACCACCGGCCGCGGCCACCCCACCCGTGCGGCCGCAGGCGCCCGCTCCCGGGCCCGACGCGCACGCGGACCGTCCGGCGGGGGACGCCACCCCCGACGCGCACGCCGACCGCCCCGCGCAGGATCCCGCCCCCGACGCGCACACGGACCACCCGACGCAGCACGCCACCCCCGACGCGCACGCAGACCACCCCGCGCACGCAGGCCACCCCGCGCAGGATGCCACCCTCGACGCGCACGCCGACCGCCCCGCGCAGGATCCCGCCCCCGACGCGCACGCCGACCACCCGACGCAGGATCCCGCCCCCGACGCGCACACGGACCACCCGACGCAGCACGCCACCCCCGACGCGCACACGGACCACCCGACAGGGAACGCCGCCCGCGGCGAGCCGGTGGCGGCCGTTCACCCCGGTACGCCCCGCCTGTTCCTGGACCGCTTCGCCACCGAGGACGGGCGGGCCCGGTTCGCGGCCGTGTCGCACCGGCCGGCCGCCGAGGAGACCGACGACGAGTACCCGGTGCTGCTGACCACCGGCCGGGTCGTGGCGCAGTACCAGTCAGGCGCGCAGACCCGGCGCGTCGACGAGCTGAACGCCGCCGCGCCCGGCCCGTTCGTGGAGCTGCACCCGCGGCTCGCGGCGCGGGTGGGGGCGGCCGAGGGCGATCCGGTCGCGGTGGTGTCGCGGCGCGGGCGCGCGGTGGCGCCCGCGCGGATCACCAGCGGCATCCGCCCGGACACGGTGTTCATGCCGTTCCACTGGCCGGGCGAGGGCCGCGCCAACACCCTGACCAACCCCGCGCTGGACCCGGACTCCCGGATGCCCGAGTTCAAGGTGTGCGCGGTACGGGTGGAGCCTGCCGGGCCCCGGTGAGGCGGCCGGCCCGGCGTCCGCGCCGGGCGGTCGCCGGCCCCCGGTGCCGGCCGGCGCCGCTCAGCGGCGGGCCCGCCAGTCGCCGCCCGCGATGAGCCTGCCCCGCTCCCGCAGGCGGGCGGCGACGGCCGGGGCGGCGACGTAGACCCACGCCCGCACCGGCTGCCCGCCGGGCACGCGGGCCACCGTGCGCTCCACCCGCTCGTAGAGGCCGGCCGGGTCCCCCGGCACGTACCCCTCCAGGCGGTCCAGTCCGGCGAGGAGTTCTTCGTACGCCTCCGGCGGCGCGGTGAGCAGTTCGCCGTGCACCACCCCGCCCGGCTCCTCCACGGCGTAGGGGTGACCGGGGCCGTCGTACAGCACCGCGCCGTCGAGCAGACCCGGTCCGACCAGGCGCGTGCGGCCGCCCAGGAACACGCCGTGGTTGCGCTCACCGGGGCGAAGGGTGCCGTAGACGAACAACGCGAGGGTCACAGAAACGATTCTCTCCCCTCACACATCCCCCGCGGACGCTATGGACATGACATGTCATGCTCCCTTAAATCTGAGGGGGCATCAGCGCCACCCCACGCGCGCCCCAGGGCGCCCGCGCTCAAGGAGACCGATGAGTCGGACACGGCACAACCGAGGGTCCCGTCTCGCCACGGCGGGAATAACCGCCACCGCGGCCGCCCTGCTGGCCGCCGCGCTCTCCCCCGCCGCGCACGCGGACGGCAGACCCACCCGGGCCGAGGCCGTCGGCCACGCCGCGTCGGCGGTGGCGGACCACGCGGCGGCCCTGGGACTGACGGCCGCCCAGGACACCTCCGTCCGCGACGTCATCGTCGACGGCGACGGCACGCAGCACGTCCGCTACGACCGGACCTACCGCGGCCTGCCGGTCCTCGGCGGCGACTTCGTGGTCCACCTGGCCCCGAACGGCGCCTACCGCGCCGCCGACCGCGCCACGAAGCAATCGATCTCCCTGCCCGGCGTCACGCCCGCGCTGTCCGCGCCGCAGGCCGCCGACCTGGCGGCCAGGGACCTGCGCGCGGCGAACCGGGGAGAGACGCTGCGCAAGCTGACGGCCAAGCCGCAGCTCGTCGTCGACGCCCTGCACGGCAGTCCGAGGCTCGCCTGGCGCACGAACGCGGTCGCGATGGACTCGCTCGGCAACCCGGTCGCGCGCACGGTGGTCACCGACGCCCGCACGGGCGCGCGGATCGACGCCTGGGACAGCATCGAGACGGCGGCGGGCGACGGCGCGTCGCTGTACAGCGGGACGGTGCCGCTGGAGACGACGCCGTCGGGGTCGGCGTACCAGCTCAAGGACCCCACGCGCGGCAACACGTACACGGGTGACGCGGCGAACAAGACCGACCTGTGCATCTTCGGCATCTGCGTCAGCCGCGCCCCGGCGACCCTGTTCACCGACGCCGACAACCACTGGGGCTCGGGCACGACGGCGGACCGCGCGTCGGCGGCCGTCGACGCGCAGTACGGCACCAACGCGACCTGGGACTACTACAAGAATGTCCACGGCCGCAACGGCATCGCCGGCGACGGGAAGGGCTCGTACAACCGCGTCCACTACGGCAACAACTACAACAACGCCTTCTGGGACGACAGTTGCTTCTGCATGACGTACGGCGACGGCGACGGCACGACGTTCGGGCCGCTGGTGGCCCTGGACGTGGCCGGCCACGAGATGTCGCACGGCGTCACCTCCAAGACGGCGGCGCTGACGTACTCGGGCGAGTCGGGCGGCCTGAACGAGGCCACCTCGGACATCTTCGGCACGCTGGTGGAGTGGTACGAGAACAACTCCGCCGACCCCGGTGACTACCTCATCGGCGAGGAGATCGTCCGCCCGGGCTTCGGCCGGCCGGCGCTGCGCTTCATGGACAAGCCCTCCAGGGACGGCGACTCGGCCGACTGCTGGAGCAGTTCGGTGGGCAACCTGGACGTCCACTACTCCTCCGGCGTCGCCAACCACTTCGCGTACCTGCTCGCCGAGGGCAGCGGCGCCAGGACGGTCAACGGCGTCAGCTACAACTCCCCGACGTGCAACGGCTCGACGGTCACCGGCATCGGCCACGACAAGCTCGGCAGGATCTGGTACCGCGCGCTGACGGTCTACATGACCTCGTCCACGAACTACGCGGGCGCCCGGACGGCCACGCTGAACGCGGCGAAGGACCTGTACGGCTCCGGCAGCACCGAGTACAACGCGGTCGCGGCGGCCTGGAGCGCCGTCTCCGTGGGCTGAGCCCGCGGCACCCGAACGCGGCCGGAGGCCGGCGTCCCCGCGGGGCGCCGGCCTCCGGTGCGTGGCGGCGGGGTGTCAGGCCGCGTACGGCCTGCGCCGCCGCGCCTCCCGCAGCGCCCGCCCCCACCACACCAGCTGGTCCAGCATGGTCTTCGCCGCCGCGTCCGGCCCGGCGGGGTCGCGCAGGCGGCCCTGGTCGTCGAACGCCGCGCCCGCGTTGTGGAAGGAGACGGTGTCGCGGACCGTCACGGCGTGCAGTTCGGCGAAGACCTGGCGCAGGTGCTCGACGGCGCGCAGGCCGCCGGCCAGGCCGCCGTAGGAGGCGAGGGCCACGGGCTTGGCGCGCCACTCGGCGTGGTGCCAGTCGACGGGGTTCTTCAGGCCCGCCGGGTAGGAGTGGTTGTACTCGGGCGTCAGCACCACGAACGCGTCCGCCGAGGCGAGCTTCGGTGTGATTCCCGCCAGGGCCGCGGCGGCCTCCGGGGTGCGCGCGAGGCTCGTCGGCAGGTCCGCCGCGGCGACGTCGACGACCTCTGCGGCGACGTCGTCGCGGTCGTGGAGGTGGCCCAGGAGCCAGTCGGCGACCACGGGGCCGAAACGGCCCTCGCGGTTGCTGCCGAGGACGAGGGTGAGGTTCAGCGGGGCCGGGGAGTCGGTGGCGGCGTGGGAGCCGGGATTCGTCTTCATGCGGCCAGCCTGGTATCTCAAGCATTCTTGAGGTCAAGCCGTGACGGAGGGGGCGCGCCGCGCGAGTCGGCGCGCCAGGGCGCGGGGGGCCGGGGCCGGGCGCGCCGGCCACCCGTTCACCCCCGTGCCCCGCACCCTTCGGGGTGTTTCGACGCCGCGCCGGCCGGACGCCGCTGACCTGCCCGAACGTCATGGAGAGGGCACCCTTCCGGCAGGCGTGCGGACACCCGTTCACCCCAATCCTGACGCGTTGTCAGGGAGCGGGCGGGCGCCCGTGCCCTTTACCTCGGAAGGGCAGGGGCGCGACCGACGCAGCGGCACAAGCGGGTGCCGCGGGCCGCGCCCCCCACCGCAGAGCTCGGAGGAGCACCGATGCGACGTACCGCCCGTCTGCTGACCGGCACCGCGCTCGCCGTCGTGGCCGCGAGCGGCCCGGCCGCCACCGCCCACGGAGCGGACGCCGGCCGCCTGGAGGTGTACCCGCCCTCGGTGCTGCCCGGCGGGGAGGTGTCCGTGAACACCAGGGCGTGCGGTGGGACCACCGGCGCGGCGGGCGACGCCAGCGCGGTCGGCGCCGGCCCGTTCACGCTGGCGCCGGGCACGCAGAAGGGCGACGCGATCGGCCAGTTCCAGGTGCCGCCGGGCGCCCAGCCGGGAACGTACGAGATCGTCGCGGAGTGCGCCGGGGACGGGCGGCTGGTCCGCGGCGACCTGGTGGTCGGGCTGACCGAGGCGGAGACGCGGATGCAGCCCCGCGGAAGTGTGAAGACGGGGGTCGGCGGTTCGGTGGACCGCGACCCCGTGCGGACCGCGGCCGGTGTGGCGGCGCTCGCCGTCGCGGCCGCGGGCGGTACCTGGCTCCTGCATCGCCGGGTGAGAGGCGACGACGGGATCTGACGGGCATCCTCCGCCGTCCGTCGGCCGGTACCGCACGCCCCCTCCCCCCTCCGGGTCCGACGCCCCTCGCGGCCCGGAGGGGGTGCGGGGCTCCGACTCCGGAAGAGGGGTTGACCATGCGAAGGACAGGCAACGCCGCGATAGCGGCCTGCACCCTGACGGCCCTCGGCTGCGGCGTCTGGCTGCTGTACAGCGGCTCCCAGACGCACGCCCCGCCCCAGCCGGCCGCCGCCGAGGGCGTGAGCGACGGCGGCACGGCACGGCTCGCGGCGCCCGCGCTGCCGCCCTCCCCGCCGGACCGCATCCGCATCCCCTCGATCCGCGTGGACGCCCCCCTGACGGGCCTCGGCCTGACCGCCTCCGGCAGCCTCGACGTCCCGCCCGCCGAGGAGACCAACCTCGCCGGCTGGTACGAGGCCGGCACCACTCCGGGCGAGACCGGCACCGCGATCGTCGCCGGCCACGTCGACAACACCGAGGGCCCCGCCGTCTTCTACGACCTCGGCGCACTGCGGAAGGGCAACGTCATCGAGGTGGACCGGCGCGACGGCAGCGTGGCGGTCTTCACCGTGGACGCGGTCGAGGTCTACCAGGCCAGCGACTTCCCCGACGACAAGGTCTACGGCGCCGCGGACCGCCCGGAACTGCGGGTGATCACGTGCGGCGGCGGCTACTCCCGCAGCACCGGCTACCAGGGCAACGTCGTCGTCTTCGCCCATCTCATGGGGAGCCGCTGACCGCCGGGGCCGCCCCGGAGAAGCGTCCGGCCGGCCCCCTCACACCCTCCCCCGCCACCCGCTGAGGGCAGCGTTCCCCGTGGGAAACAGGTGCGATGCGGCCGGGTAACGTCCGCGCCGCACGCTGCCGTGCATGACCTCGAACGCGCCCGTGGTGGTGATCGGCGCCGGACTGGCGGGTGTGACGCTGGCCCGGCGGCTCGGTGAGCTCGGCACGCCCGCGCTGGTCGTCGGCGAGGAGGAGCACCGCCCGTACAACCGGGTCCTGCTCGCCGAGGTGCTGGCCGGCCGCTACGCACCCGAGGTGATCGCCCTGCCCGCGCCGGCCGGGCTGGTCCGGGCCCGGGTCACCGGCATCGACCGTGCGGCGCGCGCGGTGCGCTGCGCGGACGGCTCGGTGATCGGCTACGGCACGCTGGTGCTGGCCACCGGTTCCAACCCGGTGCTCCCGCCGCTGCGCGGGCTGTTCACCACCGCGGGCCACGGCCTGCCCGGCGGCGTGCACGCCTTCCGCACCATGGACGACTGCCTGGGCCTGTCCGCGGCCGTCCGGCCGGGGGCGCGGGCGGTCGTCGTCGGCGGCGGGCTGCTCGGCGTGTCCGCCGCCCGCGCCCTCGCGCTGCGCGGCGCTCAGGTGGTGCTCGCCCAGCAGGCCGAGCGCCTGATGGAGCGCCAGCTCGACCCCGGCGCCTCGCGCCTGGTCCTGCGGCACCTGACGGACCTGGGCGTGGAGGTGCACACCGAGTGCCGGGTGCGCGACGTGCGCTGCCCGGGCGGCGCGGTCCGCTCGGTCGGCCTGGCCGACGGCTACGCCCTGGACGCCGACCTCGTCGTCCTCGCCTGCGGCGTCCGCCCGCGCACGGGCCTCGCCGAGGGGGCGGGTCTGCCCGTGGGCAGGGGCGTCCTCGTCGACGACGCGCTGCGCACCCGCGACCCGCACATCCGCGCCGTCGGCGACTGCGCCGAGCACGACGGCACCGTGTACGGCCTCGCCGCCCCCGCCCTCGAACAGGCCGACGTGCTGGCCCGGTCGCTCACCGGGGACGCCGGCGCCCGGTACCGGGGCACCCGTGCCCTCACCCGGCTCACCCTGACCGGCCCGGACACGCCCTTCGACCTGGCCGCGTTCGGCGAGGTGGAAGGCGGCCCCGGCGACGACGTCGTGCAGCTCGCCGACGCCACCCGCGGCACCTACCGCCGGGTCGTCGTCCGCGACGGCCGCCTGGTCGGCGGGGTCCTCGTCGGCGACGTCGGCACGGTCGGCACGCTCGCCCGCGCCTGGGAGGGAGCGGAGCCGCTCCCCGCGGACCGCGGCCCCCTGCTGCACCTGCTCACCAACGATGGAGGCTCCTGAATGACCGCCACCCCCGAGGCCACCCCCACGATCGTGCTCGTCGGCCACGGCATGGTCGGCCAGCGCTTCCTGGAAGCACTCGCCGAGCGCGGCCTGACCGCCACGCACCGCGTGGTCGTGCTGTGCGAGGAGCCGCGGCCCGCGTACGACCGCGTCCAGCTCACCTCGTACTTCGCGGGCAGGACGCCCGAGGACCTGTCCCTGACCGACCCGGGGTTCGTCGCGGACCACGGCATCGAACTGCACGTCGGCGACCCGGCGGAGAGCGTCGACCGCGCGGCGCGGACGGTCACCGCCCGCTCCGGGCTCACCGTGCCGTACGACGTCCTCGTCCTGGCCACCGGCTCCTCCCCCTTCGTCCCGCCCGTACCCGGCAGGGACGCCGAGGGCTGCTTCGTCTACCGCACCGTCGAGGACCTGCTCGCGATCGAGGCGTACGCGAAGGTCCGGGCGGCGAGCGGCGCGGTGGTCGGCGGCGGACTGCTCGGCCTGGAGGCCGCCGGCGCGCTCAAGGGGCTCGGACTGGACACGCACATCGTGGAGTTCGCGCCGCGCCTGATGCCGGTGCAGGTCGACGACGGCGGCGGCGCCGCGCTCCTGCGCACGATCGAGGAGAGGGGCCTGAGCGTGCACACCGGCACGGGCACCCAGGAGATCGTCGTGGGCGAGGACGGCGCGGTACGGGCGATGAGGCTGTCCGACGGCTCCGAACTCGCCACGGACATGGTGGTGTTCTCGGCGGGCGTGCGGCCCCGCGACCAGTTGGCCCGGGCCTGCGGGCTCGCGGTGGGCGAGCGCGGCGGCATCACCGTCGACGAGCGGTGCCGCACGGTCACCGACCCGCGCGTGTACGCGATCGGCGAGTGTGCGCAGGCCGCCGACGGCCGGGTGTACGGGCTGGTCGCGCCGGGCTACGAGATGGCGGAGACGGCCGCCGCGGCGATCGCGTCCGGCGGGACCGGGACGCCCGTGTTCACCGGTGCGGACCTGTCCACCAAGCTGAAGCTGCTCGGCGTGGACGTGGCCTCCTTCGGCGACGCGCACGGCACCACCGAGGACTGCCTGGACGTCGTCTACTCCGACTCCCGCTCCGGCCTGTACCGGAAGCTCGTCGTCGGCCGGGACGGCACGCTGCTCGGCGGCATCCTGGTCGGCGACGCGGAGGCCTACGGCACGCTGCGCGCGCTGACCGGCTCGGTGCCGCCGGTCGCGCCCGAGTCGCTGGTGCTGCCCGCCGGCGCCGGGGAGCCCGCCCGGCTCGGCCCGTCCGCGCTGCCGGACGAGGCGGTCGTCTGCTCCTGTCACAACGTCAGCAAGGGCACGATCCGCGGGGCGGTCACCGAGCACCGGTGCACCACCGTGCCCGAGGTGAAGAAGTGCACCAGGGCCGGCACCGGCTGCGGCAGCTGCGTCAAGGTGCTCACCCAGCTGGTCACCGCCGAGCTGGCGGCGAGCGGCGCCGAGGTCGACAAGGGGCTGTGCGGCTGCTTCGGGCAGACCCGCGAGGAGCTGTACGAGATCGTCCTCGCCCTGCGCGTCACGTCCTACCGGGACCTGCTGGACCGGTTCGGCCGCGAGGCGGCCCGGGGCGGCGACGGCTGCGAGGTCTGCAAGCCCGCGGTCGCCTCGGTCATCGCCTCCCTCGCCCCGGCCATCGGCGCGCACGGCTACGTCCTGGACGGCGAGCAGGCGGCGCTGCAGGACACCAACGACCACTTCCTCGCCAACCTCCAGCGCAACGGCTCCTACTCGGTGGTGCCGCGCATCCCGGGCGGTGAGATCGCCCCGGAGAAGCTGATCGTCATCGGCGAGATAGCACGGGACTTCGGCCTCTACACCAAGATCACCGGTGGCCAGCGGATCGACCTGTTCGGCGCGCGCGTGGAGCAGCTGCCGTCGATCTGGGCGCGGCTGGTGGACGCCGGCTTCGAGTCAGGGCACGCGTACGGCAAGTCCCTGCGCACGGTGAAGTCGTGCGTCGGGCAGACCTGGTGCCGCTACGGCGTCCAGGACTCCGTGCGGATGGCGATCGACCTGGAGCTGCGCTACCGGGGACTGAGGTCGCCCCACAAGCTGAAGTCGGCGGTCTCCGGCTGCGCCCGCGAGTGCGCCGAGGCCCGGTCCAAGGACTTCGGCGTCATCGCCACCGCGAACGGCTGGAACCTCTACGTCGGCGGCAACGGCGGCGCCACCCCGCGCCACGCGGACCTGCTGGCGCAGGACCTGTCCGACGCCGAACTGGTCCGGCTGATCGACCGGTTCCTGATGTTCTACATCCGCACCGCCGACCGCCTGGAGCGCACGAGCGCGTGGCTGGAGCGGATCCCGGGCGGCCTGGACCACGTGCGGGACGTGGTGGTGCACGACTCGCTCGGCATCTGCGCGGAGCTGGAGTCCCTGATGGCCGCGCACGTGGCGCACTACCGCGACGAGTGGGCCGAGACGCTCGGCGACCCGGACAGGCTCGCCCGGTTCGTGTCCTTCGTCAACGCGCCGGACACCCCCGACCCGGTCGTCGGCTTCGTGCCCGAGCGCGACCAGATGAAGCCCGACCTGCCGCTGCTGTCCCTCGGCCCGCGCCCCGGCGCTCCCGGCCGCGCCCGGCCGGGAGGGACGCCGCCCGCCGGCGCCGGTGACAGCGCGACGGCCCTGGAGGACGCCCTGGAAGGGAGCTCACGACGATGACCACGGCACCCACGACGACCGCCCCGAAGGTTCAGCTGCTGCTCGACGGCGACTGGTTCACGGTCTGCGACCTCACGGCCCTGCTGCCGGGCCGGGGCGTGGCCGCGCTGCTGCCGGACGGCGGCCAGGCCGCCCTGTTCCGCGACCGCCACGGCCGGCTGTACGCCATCGGCAACCGCGACCCGTTCACCGGCGCCGCGGTGCTCTCCCGCGGCCTGACCGGCACCGACCGGGGCCGCCCGTTCGTCGCCTCGCCGCTGCTGAAGCAGCGCTTCGACCTGGTCTCCGGGCAGTGCCTGGACGACCCGGCGGTACGGGTGCCGGCGTATCAGGTCCGCTCCGCCGGGTGAAGCGGAAGGGGCGGCACCCCCGCACAGGGTGCAAGACCGGCCCCCTGACCAGGGGCTCGGGGTCTGCCGCCCTTCCTGGGGCACTCTCAGGGCACATCACCCAGCGCGGCCTCCATCATGGCGGCGGTCCGATCTTCCTCCGCCTCCCACAGATGCGTGTAGACGTTCAGCGTGATCGACGGCTTGGCGTGACGGCACCCGGATCGAGGCGGCATTGGAGAAAACCCGTGTCCCGCGCACGACTCGAAAAAGATCCGGACTCAGCGGTCGTCATGAGCGCAGGCTGTGGGACTGCGCCGACAAGCAGCCATGGCCTTGCACACCGAACCGTGATCGCCCGGACAGTTCCTAGCCGACCAGGCGGCGGCGCCAGTCCAGGGGAGTGACGGTGATGGCCCGGCCGGGGTCATGGTCCCACTCGGCGTGGAGACCGACTGCTTCCAGTGCGGCCACGACCTCGTGGCCGATGGCTGCAGTGGTCTCGGACGAGCCGTCGAAGCCGCCGTAGAGGAGCGTCAGTCCGTGGCCGGCTGCGGCAGAGTCCGTGCACTGGGTGTGGAAATAGACGAAGCCGCGGGCGTCGGGCCCGCCTTCACCGCCGATCTCGGACTGGCCGCAGTTACGGCAACAGGTGAAGTTCTCGCGGGCCGTGATACCGGCATCCTGCAGGGCGGTGAACGCGCGGGTCAGCCGCTCAGGGTCCGTCTCGCCCTGCCACGTGGCCTGCTCCGCGACCCGCTCCACCCACAGTCGGTCGGCCAGCGACTGCGCCTGTTCGCGCGAGACGGGCCGGCGGTCCTTGGTGACCAAATACTCCTCAGCGAGCTCAGCCAGTTCGGCACGAGAGGCGTACCCGCCGACCAGCACCTCACCGACGCGCTTCTCCAACTCCTCGCGTTCGGCTTCGCCGAGGACGAGCGGCGGCACCTCGCGGGCGGGGCCCATGTCCAACAGCGACCAAGCCAGACCACCGTCCCAGCCGGCCTTCTGGCGTGCCCAGCCGGTAATCGCCGCGATCACGACCTCGGGCCCGTCGACCATCGCCTGGAACTGCCGGTCAGCGGCACCGTCGCGGTACTCCAGCGTGTAGTCACCACCGGCCTTGTGCCACACCTGGGCGAAGACGTCAGGCATGTCGGGTATCCGCTGGACCACCAGGAACCGGTCACCGTCACCACCGATCCGCCGGACCAGCCCTGCCAGCTCCTCGGCGGACACACGGACGTGCCGCTCCCAGTTCTCCGTTTTCACCACGATCTCGAGCATGCGGAGACTCTGACACACCCTTCTGACTGCAGACCTCCGGTCTTCGGCCGAGGTTTGACGACAGTCCCTGGAGCGCTGGCTCGCCGGCCCCGCCGTACCGGAACTTCTGTACCCAGGGCTGCCAGTCACTGGCCCGATACCAGCACGTGTCCGCTCGGCAAGGGCCGCCCGGACACGTGCTGATACAGACGCGGACACCTGTCGTGACAGCGCGCGATCGGACCCGGTCGCCCCCTTGAGGCCAATCGAGGGCACAACGGCTTCACGCTGGTTCAACGGCAGCCAACGCCAGCAAACGCCATTGCTCCCGGTCAGGGACGTAGCTTGACAGTCTCCGCAGATGACGCACGGAGAGGCGGCACCCCCGCACACAGGGTGCCGCCCCTTCTTCCGGACGCGCGGCGCCCCCGCACAGGGTGCCGCCGTTCCTCGCGGCTCCGGACGGAGTGGGCGCCCGGTGTGCCGCCTGTGGCACGCACACCGGGCGGGCTGCCCTTCTGTCCGGAGCTCTCGGGTGCCGGAGCCGTCGTCGCGTCGGTTGTGGTCGGGGCCGCGACGACGGCTCCGGGGCTCGCGCCGGCGGTGGCCCGCCGGCCGGCGGGTCAGCGGTGGTCGCTGCCCTCGGACTGGCTGGCCGCCCGGCCCGCCTCCAGGCGGGCGACCGGGATGCGGAACGGGGAGCAGGAGACGTAGTCCAGGCCCACCTCGTGGAAGAAGTGGACGGACTCGGGGTCGCCGCCGTGCTCGCCGCAGACGCCGAGCTTCAGGTCGGGACGGGTCGCCCGGCCCGCCTGCGCGGCGGACTTCACCAGGGAGCCGACGCCGTCCTTGTCGATGGTCTCGAACGGGCTGACGCCGAAGATGCCCTTCTCCAGGTAGGCGGTGAAGAAGCTCGCCTCGACGTCGTCGCGGCTGAAGCCCCAGACCGTCTGGGTCAGGTCGTTGGTGCCGAAGGAGAAGAACTGCGCGGCCTCCGCGATCTGCCCGGCGGTCAGCGCGGCGCGCGGCAGCTCGATCATCGTGCCGATCGCGAGCTTCAGTTCGGTGCCGCGGGCCTCCTGCACCTCGGCGATGACCCGGTCGGCCTCCTCGCGGACGATCTCCAGCTCCTGGACCGTGCCGACGAGCGGGATCATGATCTCGGCGCGCGGGTCGCCCTTCGCGGCCCTGCGTTCGGCCGCCGCCTCCGCGATCGCACGGACCTGCATGGTGAACAGGCCGGGGATGACCAGGCCGAGGCGCACGCCGCGCAGACCCAGCATCGGGTTCTGCTCGTGCAGGCGGTGCACCGCCTGGAGGAGCCTCAGCTCGTTCTCGTGCGGCTCCTGGCGGGACTCGGCCAGGGCCACGCGGACCGACAGCTCGGTGATGTCGGGCAGGAACTCGTGCAGCGGCGGGTCGAGGAGGCGGATCGTGACCGGCAGCCCGTCCATGGCCTCGAAGAGCTCGACGAAGTCCTGCTTCTGCAGGGGCAGCAGCTGCTTCAGCGACTCCTCGCGCTCGGCCTGGGTGTCCGCCAGGATCAGCCGCTCGACCAGCTCGCGCCGGTCGCCCAGGAACATGTGCTCCGTGCGGCACAGGCCGATGCCCTGCGCGCCGAAGCGGCGGGCGCGCAGCGCGTCCTCGGCGTTGTCGGCGTTGGCGCGGACGCGCAGGCGGCGCTTGCGGTCGGCGAAGGCCATGATGCGGTGCACGGCTTCGACCAGTTCGTCGGCGTCGTCGGCGCCGGCGTGCATCCGGCCCTCGAAGTACTCCACGACCGGGGACGGCACGACCGGGACCTCGCCCAGGTACACCTTGCCCGTCGAACCGTCGATGGAGATGACGTCGCCCTCCTCGACGACGTGCCCGCCCGGCACGGTCATCCGGCGGCGCTTGGTGTCGACCTCCAGCTCCTCCGCGCCGCAGACGCAGGTCTTGCCCATGCCGCGGGCCACCACGGCGGCGTGGGAGGTCTTGCCGCCGCGGGAGGTCAGGATGCCCTCGGCCGCGATCATGCCGTCGAGGTCGTCGGGGTTGGTCTCCCGGCGGACCAGGATCACCTTCTCGCCCGACCGGGACCACTTCACGGCCGTGTACGAGTCGAAGACGGCCTTGCCGACCGCCGCGCCCGGCGAGGCCGCGATGCCCCGGCCGATCTGGTCGACCTTCGCGCCGTCGTCGAAGCGCGGGAACATCAGCTGTGCGAGCTGGGCGCCGGTGACGCGCTGCAGCGCCTCGGCCTCGTCGATCAGGCCCTGGTCCACCAGCTGGGTGGCGATGCGGAAGGCGGCGCCGGCGGTGCGCTTGCCGACGCGGGTCTGCAGCATCCACAGCTGCCCGCGCTCGATGGTGAACTCGATGTCGCAGAGATCCTTGTAGTGGTTCTCCAGGGTCTCCATGATCTGCATGAGCTGGTCGTACGACTTCTTGTCGATCTGCTCCAGATCGGCGAGCGGCACCGTGTTGCGGATGCCGGCGACGACGTCCTCGCCCTGCGCGTTCTGCAGGTAGTCGCCGTAGACGCCCTGGTGGCCGGAGGCGGGGTCGCGGGTGAAGGCGACGCCGGTGCCGGAGTCGGGGCCCAGGTTGCCGAACACCATCGAGCAGACGTTGACGGCCGTGCCCAGGTCGTGCGGGATGCGCTCCTGGCGGCGGTACAGCTTGGCGCGCTCGCCGTTCCAGGAGTCGAAGACCGCCTTGATGGCGAGGTCCATCTGCTCGCGCGGGTCCTGCGGGAAGTCCCGGCCGGCCTCGGTCTTGACGATCTTCTTGAACCTGGTGACCAGCTTCTTCAGGTCGGCCGCGTCCAGCTCGGTGTCGACGGTGACGTTCTTGGCCTCCTTGGCCTTCTCCAGCGCGTCCTCGAAGAGGTCGCCGTCGACGCCGAGGACGGTCTTGCCGAACATCTGGATGAGGCGCCGGTAGGAGTCCCAGGCGAAGCGCTCGTCCCCGGCCTGCTTGGCCAGCCCCTGCACGGACTTGTCGGACAGGCCGATGTTCAGGACGGTGTCCATCATGCCGGGCATGGAGAACTTGGCACCGGAGCGGACCGACACGAGGAGGGGGTTGTCGGCCTGGCCGAGCTTCTTGCCCATCTTCTGCTCGAGCGCCTCGAGGTGCGCACTCACCTCGTCACGCAGTGCCGCCGGCTCCTCGCCGCTGTCGAGGTAGACCTTGCACGCCTCGGTCGTGATGGTGAAGCCGGGAGGGACCGGGAGGCCCAGGTTCGTCATCTCGGCGAGGTTCGCGCCCTTGCCACCGAGGAGGTCCTTGAGGTCCTTGTTGCCCTCGGTGAAGTCGTAAACGAACTTCACGCCCTCAACGCTGGTTCCGTGCTCAGCTACCTGGGGAACTTTGTTTTCCGACACGGGTCTCGACTCCTCGAGGACGCGGTGGCTGCCCTGACGGCGAGGAACATACCCAGATCAAAGGCTTGTGGGTATGTCCACCTGTGCGTCATGAGCCTGTAACCGATCGTCCGCCACCGGATCGAAAGTCAAGGCTTGGCAAGCCGTCCCGGCAGGATGTTTTCACTTCTTGAACGAATCAACGCTCGTAGACTCTTTCTTTCGCTCAGATGAGCACCCCTCTCCACGATTGTTTTCGATCGATGAACGATCAAGGGCTGGCACTGAGTGCCAGCCCTTGAGGAAGTGCAGTCGCCCAAGATCCGCTCATCTGAGCGCTACCTCTATCAAGGGTGGCGAGAATCACGCTGCCACAGCCGAGGGAATTTCACCATGCGGACGGCCGTGCGAACGGGAAAATGCCTCGTCATCGCCCTGTCACGGCACAGCCCCCGGACCGCGCCACACCGGACATCGACGCACAGGCCGGGCACCGTCGGGGCGGCGTCCCGGACCGATCGCGGCAGCCCGCCTTGCGCGGACCGCCGGGCGCCCCCGGCAACGGCCCCGGGGACCCGTCCTGGGGCACCCCGCCGGCCGCCGTACGGCCCCGCACGCGCCGTCGCACCCCGAGCGCCCGCGGCGGCGTCTACGCCCGCTCCGGCGGGTGCGCTGCACTACGAGCGCGACGACGATGACAGGCCCCTGACGGTCGCCGACGATGGCAGGACGGCGCCGGTCGCCGACGGCCCTCACCGATCCCGCCCACCCCGCCGCGAGGTCACCGCCTCCCGCCGGGCCGTCGGCAGTGCCCGCTGGTACGGCAGCCCTCGGACGTGTCGCGGCGCGGCCCGCCGATACGGCAGCTTCGGGCGCGCTGCGGCGCGCCGGCCGCGCCGCCCGTGGTCATCGGCACCCCGGGCGTCAGGAGCCTGACGACGATCGCCCGCGCCGACCGGTGACCTGCTGAAGCGGACCCCGCGTCACCGCCCGCCCCCGGCCCGCCAGTTGCCGCAGTGACCGGGCGCTTGCCCGGCCCGCAGCTCCGCACGGGCCTCCCGTCTTCCGCCGGGCCGTGCGGTCGTGCGCCCCCCTTGCGCTTCCCAAGTCCGCATTCCCCAGTGCCTTCTGCGGGCCGGTCAGGCGTAGCCTCGCGGTACCCGCCGCCGAACCGATCGGCCGGACGTCTTCCGGGGGGCCACCGAGTGGACCGCACCGCCCAACTCGCCGCCGGCCGCGCGGGAGACGCCGCACCCGCCGGCGCCACGTCCCCGTCCGCCCTCCGCGGCTCCGCGCCGCCGGCCGGCCACCCGCCCCTCGCACCCGCTCCGCCGCCGGCCGGGGCGGGACAACTGCGCGCCCGGGCCGCCCGGGTGCTGGAGGACAACTGGACCGGCGCCTCCACGGTGCCCTCGCGCGGCCTGTACCCGCACCAGTGGTCCTGGGACTCCGCGTTCGTCGCCATCGGCCTGCGGCACCTGTCGCCGTCACGGGCCCAGACGGAACTGGAGACGCTGCTGGACGCCCAGTGGGGCGACGGCCGCGTCCCGCACATCGTCTTCAACCCCTCCGTCCCGCTCGACGCCTACTTCCCGAGCCCCGACTTCTGGTGTTCCACCACCGCCGGGCGCGCCGCGGGCGCCCCGCGCACCGTACAGACCTCGGGGATCGTGCAGCCGCCGGTGCACGCGCTGGCCGCCTGGCTGGTGCACCGCGCCGACCCGGCCCTGTCGTGGGCGCGCGGCTTCCTGGCCCGGGTGTACCCGCGGCTCGCGGCCTGGCACCGCTATCTGCTGCACCGCCGGGACCTGGGCGGCGGCGGGCTGGTGTCCGTGGTGCACCCCTGGGAGCAGGGGATGGACAACAGCCCCTGCTGGGACGCTCCGCTGGCCCGTGTCACCCCGGCCCCGGCCCGCTCGTTCCGCCGCGCCGACCTCGACCACGGCACGCCCGGGGACCGGCCGACGGACCTGGACTACGGCCGCTACGTACGGCTGGCGGCGGACTACCGCGACCGCGGCTACCAGGACGGACCGGGCGATGCGGGCGGTCGTCCGGGCGGTCCGGGCGGTCCGGGGGAAGTGAGCGGCGCGGACGGTGCGCGCGGCCGGCCCGCGTCGCCGGCGGCGGGCGCGTTCGCGGTCGAGGACCCGGCGTTCAACGCCCTGCTCATCGCCTCTGAACACGCGCTGGCGCGGATCGCACGGGAGCTGGGGGCGACCGGCACGGCCCGGCACGCACGCGCCGACCGGCTGACGGCGGCGCTGGTGGAGCGGCTGTGGGACCCGGCGGAGGGCCTCTTCTTCTGCCGCGACGTGTGCGGCGGGGAGCCGGTCCGCGAACGTTCCGTGTCCGGCCTGGTCCCCCTGCTGCTGCCCGGCCTGCCCCGCGAGGTCGCCGCCGCCCTCGTGCGCACCCTGTGCGGGCCGCACTTCGGGCTGGGCGGCGCCACCCGCCTGGTCCCCAGCTACGACCTGCTCGGCAAGTCCTTCGACCCGCACCGCTACTGGCGGGGACCGGCCTGGTTCAACACGAGCTGGCTGGTGGAGCGCGGGCTGCGGGCGCACGGCGAGCGGGAGCGGGCCGACGCGCTGCGGGACGCGGTCGTGGGAACGGCGGACGCGAGCGGGTTCGCCGAGTACGTCGACCCGTACACCGGTGAGCCGTGCGGTGCCCTCGGCTTCGGCTGGACCGCCGCGCTCGCGCTGGACCTGCTGCACGACCCCGACCCCCTGCCGCACGACCCGGACCCGGACGGCGCGTTGCCGGCGGGCGCCGGGACGCGCGGCGGGAGCACGGGGACGGGCGCCGAGGGCGCGGGGACACCTTCCCGGACCGGCCGTTCGTGCGCTACGCCCCCGACGTGAGCGGGTGACGGCTCACCGTGGACGGCCCCGTGCCCCGGACACCAGAACCGGTCACGGACGGCGGGACGGCGAACTGTGTCCCCGTGCGGCGCGGAGGACGCACGGAGTCGCACGGACACGCTCCCCGGTGAACAGGCCGCCTCCGGCGGCGCGTTCGCCGAGGCGCCGAGGGTCTCCGGCCGGTCCGAGCGGGGTGCCGCAGGAGCGGGAGTGAAAGGGGAAGCGGGAGTCCGCCCGCCCCGGTCCGCGCACGTGGGCACGGCAGTCTCCCGCCGGCAGCGCGGCCCGGCGCTTCCCGGCACCGGGCCGTCGCGGTACGGAGGACCGGCTCATCCGCCCGCCGCCGCCTTGCGGCGCTCCGCCCAGGCGCTGTCGAACCAGGCCGGGCACGAGCGGCACCACCGTCCGCGCCCGTCCACCGTCCGCAGCGTAGGGCTCGGGCCCGACGCCGGCCGCAGGGTGCCGTACGGACGGGACAGCCCGGCGGCCGTCGGGGACGGCGGGCTGTCCCCTTATCCGCCGGTACGGACACACGGCGCGGCCCGGCGAACCGATCCCGCACCGGCCGCCGGGCCGGCATCCGGCCCCGCTGTGACGGGGCGGCCCCGGCCGGCCCTTGGCGAGGCGTTTGCCGGGTGTTTGCCGGGCGGCGTGAACGGGGGCCGGGGCCCGGCCGTACGGGACGACGGCGGGCCCCGGCCTCCCCGCGAGGCCCGCCACACCACCACGGTCTCGCACGGAAGGACCCCCCGGGTTGCCTCAGCACACGAGCACGCGCCAGTCACCGGACACGACCGGGGTCACCGCGAACGAGGCCGCACCGCCGGACACCCCCGGGGAGGCCGCCCCAGCGGACACCCGCGCAGCGGACCTGCCCGAGAAAGACGGCCGGGAGACCCGAGCGCACGGGGACACCACGACGACGGACGCCCCCGCGGACGAAAAGGCCGCACCGCCGGACACCCCCGCGAAGGCCGCCCCAGCGGACACCCGCGCAGCGGACCTGCCCGAGAAGCACGGCCGAGAGCCCCGGACGCACGGGGACGCCACGACGACGGACACCCCCGCGGACGAAAAGGCCGCACCGCCGGACACCCCCGCGAAGGCCGCCCCAGCGGACACCCGCGCAGCGGACCTGCCCGAGAAGCACGGCCGAGT